>JBJEKE010000226.1:0-11693 GCA_051878475.1 Muribaculaceae bacterium
TGAAGTTATTACTGTCGGTTGATGAATATAACAGTTTGGCAGCCAGCGCAATGGCATAAAAAGCAATAATCATGGCAGCTACCCCTCCCTTAGGCAACTCGGCTGTGAATGTAATTTCAATCAGATAGATGTAGAGAATTGCGGTATATATTATTATTGCCGGACATATTATGAATTTCACAGCAATTTCGGCTATCCTCGACATCGACCACTGGCAGTCGTCGCTCTCAGTCCTGTAGTGGAACATACAGAAAGTTAGTGGCAGAATAACCGAGAATATGAATTCCGGGATGTGGCGGGACCAGCCGGTCCATATGTTGAATATGAACGAAATGGTATTGAAAATAATTGCGGCGACAATACACACCACAACCGTAAGCAGCAGGCTAAATGCAATGTTGGTTACCATCGACGAAAAGTACCGGGCAATTTCGCGATTGCCCCGGCTGCGTCCGCTCAGAAGCACCATGAAGATTGCCAACAGCATGCATGCCATGTATCCGGAAGTCGACAGAAATTTCAGGAGATCGGTAACAGCAAGTGGTATGGTAACCAGAAATGATGCATAATATGCCACACGGAATCCGCTGACCACTGTGAGCTGGTTGATGGAAAGCACTATAGCAAATGCATAAGGCAGAAACATTAATGGTTCGGCTCCCGCTCCTCCAATATGCAACTCCTGACTGATGAAGAAAAAAAGACAAGTGAGTATCTCAACAGGAAAGTTCCGGCAAGTAGCGCCGGCAGTACAAATTATTTTACCAATGTTTCTGTTCATAACCGATTAATGATATCAGTTACAAATATAATCAATACAATTCCAGAACCATTAACTACTGTGTTGAATAATAGAAATGTCTATGTTTTTGCTCTGAAAATCTATTTTTTGGCGAATGGCGGGAGCATAATTTTGCAGGAAAATTGATTAACTTCTAAAACCAATGAAAAGTTTTAATAAAAAATTCATTTATTTCATATGCGCCGTATCGGCCATGGGTGGCTTGTTGTTTGGCTACGACTGGGTGGTGATTGGCGGTGCAAAGATTTTCTACGAGCGTTTTTTCGACATTGCCGATAATCCAATGATGCAAGGACTGGCCATGAGCATTGCATTGGTGGGTTGCCTTGTTGGTGCCATGACCTCCGGCATGCTTGCCGACCGCATTGGCCGAAAGCCATTGCTTATAGTTTCGGCATTCATTTTTCTGGTAACAGCTTATGCCACCGGAGCATTCAGCGATTTCACGTATTTCCTGATTGCCCGTTTTGCAGGAGGCATTGCCATCGGTATAGCATCAGGACTGTCGCCGATGTATATCGCCGAAGTTGCACCCAGTGATATCCGCGGCAAACTGGTGTCGCTCAACCAGCTAACCATCGTTTTGGGCATTCTTGGCGCTCAGATTGTTAACTGGCAGATTGCCGGACCCGACATGCAATGGAACATTGAGAGCGGATGGCGCTGGATGTTCTGGTCGGCAGCGTTTCCTGCCGGTGCATTCCTGTTGATGGCGTTTTTCATCCCTGAAAGCCCTCGTTGGATGGCAATGCGTGGTTATTCCGACGCTGCGCGCGCCACTTTGAGCAGAATCGGCGGTACTGAATATGCTGCCGACGAAATGTCTGCAATCGAAGTTGCAAACAAGCAGCAGGCAAGTGAAGGCGGTCTTAAGCTGTTGCTGAGCAAGCCTTATCGCAAAGTGCTTATTCTGGGCGTGGTGATTGCATTCTTCCAACAGTGGTGCGGAACCAATGTGATATTCAATTATGCTGAAGAGATTTTCACCAATGCCGGTTATGGAGTCGACAACACTTTCATCAACATTGTGATAACCGGCATCACAAATCTGATTTTCACTTTTGTTGCCATCTACACAGTCGACCGTCTGGGTCGTCGGGCTCTTATGCTCCTTGGGGCAGGTGGTCTGGCCGGAATATATCTGATACTTGGCAGTTGCTACTATTTCGAGGTTAAAGGCTTTGTAATGGTTATACTGGTGGTGCTTGCCATTGCCTGCTATGCCATGTCGCTCGGTCCTGTCACCTGGGTGCTACTGTCTGAGATATTCCCCAACAAGGTGCGTGCAGTGGCTGTGGCTACATCAACTTTTGCCCTCTGGGTGGGCAGTGCCACACTCACATTCACTTTCCCGCTTCTGAATTCGTGGCTCGGCACTTACGGCACATTCTGGATTTACACTGTAATATGTGCTCTCGGATTCCTGTTCTTCTATTTCAAGATTGTGGAAACCCGTGGGAAGACATTGGAACAGCTTGAAAAAGAATTCATTAAGAAATAATTATAATATAAATGCCTCATAACAAAATTATCAAGGTATGGTAAAAGCATGGAGAGAATCAGTGGTTATTCCTACATATAAGGTAGGCAAGCCCGAGAAAAATCCTATTTTTCTGGAGAAACGTGTGTATCAGGGAAGTAGTGGAGTGGTGTATCCTTATCCCGTAATCGAGAAAATCGCCGATGAGAAAACCGACGAGACTTACGATGCGGTGTATATTGAGAACGAATATATCAAGGTGATGATTCTGCCCCAATTGGGCGGTCGTGTGCAGATGGCTTACGACAAAATCAAGCAACGCCATTTCATTTACTATAATCACGTAATCAAGCCAGCACTCGTGGGTCTTGCCGGACCTTGGATTTCGGGCGGCATTGAATTCAACTGGCCTCAGCACCACCGTCCAAGCACATATATGCCTGTCGACTGCACCATCGAGGAAAACAGCGACGGATCGGTTACAGTATGGGTGAACGAAATGGAGCGGATGTTCCACCAGAAGGGTATGGCGGGATTCACGCTTTATCCCGGTAAGGCTTATCTCGAAATAAAGGGTGTGCTCTACAATCGCACCGAGGTGCCGCAGACATTCCTTTGGTGGGCAAACCCGGCTGTTGCCGTGAACGATCACTACCAGAGCGTGTTCCCACCCGATATCAACGCTGTGTTCGACCATGGCAAGCGTGCAGTATCGAGTTTCCCCATTGCTACCGGTGTGTACTATAAGATGGACTACTCGGCAGGTGTCGACATCTCAAACTATAAGAACATTAAGGTGCCAACATCGTATATGGCCGTCAATTCAAAGTATAACTTTGAGGGCGGATACGAAAACGACACACGTGCCGGCATGCTCCACGTGGCCAATCACCATGTGTCGCCCGGCAAGAAACAATGGACTTGGGGCAATGGCGATTTCGGACAGGCCTGGGACCGCAACCTTACCGATAACGACGGCCCGTACATCGAGCTGATGGCAGGCGTGTACACCGAAAACCAGCCCGACTTCACTTGGCTGCAGCCTTACGAAGAAAAGAGCTTCGTTCAGTACTTCCTCCCGTATCGTGAACTCGGCATAGTGAAGAATGCAAGCAAGGATGTGCTTATGAACATCAATGAAACCGACGACGGAAAAGTTAATCTGAAGATTTTTGCAACTTCGTGCCAGCAAGTTAGCATTGTTCTGCGCAACGATGACGGAACAGTATACTATTCGGCCGACACAACCATAAAGCCCGAAACTGTGCTCGATGAAATCATCGATGTAAAGGGCGAGAAGTTCACCCGCCTGTCGCTCGAGGTTATTGGCGGCGGACGCGAACTGCTTTCGTGGCATGCCGAACCCGATGAGGTAAAGCCTATTCCCGATGCCGCCGAAGCGGCTCTGCTGCCCGAGGAAATCAAGACTACCGAACAGTTATATCTCACCGGTTTACATCTCGAGCAGTATCGCCATGCCACCTACAGCCCGGTTGACTACTACGAGGAGGCTTTGCGTCGCGACCCTATCGACGTACGCAACAACAACGCTCTCGGCTTGTGGTATATCCGCAAAGGACGCTTCCAGAAGGCTGAGCAATACCTGCTCACTGCCGTTAGGACATTGCAGAAACGTAACCCCAACCCATATGACGGCGAACCGATTTACAATCTTGGCTTGGCGCTGAAGTATCAGGGACGTTACGACGAGGCTTATAACCGTTTCTACAAATCGTGCTGGAATGCCGCTTGGCAGGATGCCGGTTACTTTGCCTGCGCGCAGATTTCAACAATGCAGAATCGTCTGGAGGACGCACTCGATGAGGTCGACCGTTCTCTCATCCGCAACTGGCACAATCACAAGGCTCGTGCCCTCAAGGCTGCAATACTTCGCAAGTTAGGACGTGCTGACGACGCTATGACATTGATTGCCGACTCGCTTGCCATCGACAAATTCAATTTTGGCTGCCGATATGAGCAGTATAAAATTACAGGCAATAAAGCCGTATTGGATGAGTTCCGTGAACTGATGCGTCACGATGCAAACAACTACGACGAGATTGCCCTCGACTACTGCGCTGCCGGATGCTGGAACGAGGCTGTAGAACTGTTTGATATCGCTGTTGATGAAAAGGCCGTTACTCCAATGACATATTACTACAAGGGGTGGGCCATGGTTTCCGGCAACATTGAAGGAGCCGACAAGTCATTCGAGCTGGGTAGAACAGCTTGCGCCGACTATTGCTTCCCTAACCGCCTCGAGGCTATCCTGGCTCTTGAGTGCGCTATCAACCATAATGCCAACGATGCCCGTGCCCCATATTATCTTGGCAACCTGTACTACGACAAGCGTCAGTACGATCTGGCCATGAGTGCATGGGAGAGTTCGGCAAGCCTCGACGACACATTCCCAACCGTATGGCGTAATCTGGCCTTGGGATACTTCAACAAGCAGAACGCTTGCCAGAAAGCTGTCGATTACATGCAGCGTGCTTTCAGTCTCGATGAAACCGACGGGCGAATCCTCATGGAGCTCGACCAACTGTATAAGCGCATGCACCACAATCACAACGAACGTTTGGCATTCCTCCAGAAATATCCAGATGTCATTGCCCAGCGCGACGACCTTGTACTCGAGGAAATCACGCTCCTCAATCAAGTGGGCAGTTACAAGGAGGCTATGGACAAACTCGATGCCCATGTGTTCCACCCATGGGAAGGCGGCGAAGGAAAGGTTTCTGGACAATATCAGTTTGCCCGCGTTGAACTTGCCAAGATTGCCTTGTCCGAGGGCCGAAATGCCGATGCCGTGACTCTTCTTGAGCAATGCCTTGAATATCCTCACCATCTTGGCGAGGGCAAGCTCTATGGCGCTCAGGAAAACGATTTCTATTACTTCCTTGGCTGTGCCCACGAGAATATGGGCAATATTCAGCTCGCTACTGAATGCTGGGAGAAGGCCACTCTTGGCCCAACAGAACCGGCTGCAGCACTATACTACAACGATGCCAAGCCCGACAAGATTTTCTATCAAGGATTGGCTCTGCGCAAACTTGGCCGTAACGATGAGGCTAACGGACGCTTCCACCGCCTTGTCTCTTATGGCGAGAAGCATTTGTTCGATGTGGTGAAGATGGACTACTTTGCAGTGTCGTTACCCGACCTGCTTATTTGGGAGGACAGTCTTCAGGTGCGCAATGAAATTCATTGCAAATATATGATGGCCCTCGGTTATCTCGGTCTTGGCGACACCCTGCGCACTATGCGCCTGCTTCCCGAGCTCGACAACCTCGACAATAACAACATGGGCATCCTGGCTCTGAAATCGTTGATTCGTCAATGGCTCATCATCTAATGTTTTAATATGGTTGCAAGTAAAGAATGGTTAACAGTCAGGATATTGCGGCACAATTTGTTTAGGGGCTATATTTCGTGCCGGCTGGCTTAACCGGGACTCCACTTTCTTGCCAATGAAAAGGGAGTGAGAGGAATATGCTATTATTCCTCATCGCTCCCTTTCTTTTAATCGGTTTTAGGCCCGCATTTGCGGACAATCATGCAAGAATCAACACTTTTTCGGCATTTCAAGCCGTTTGATTTAATAATATTTACTATATTTACCACCCTAACCTTATGACTTTTTTTATGCTGAAACTGAAAGACGGCTTCTCGGGCGAACGTGCATTGGTGTTGCCATTGCTTGTACTAGAGCAATTGGCCAACGATAATCTTACCCGACAACTGTATATAACCGACATTGGCTACTATCCTCGTGCCAAACATCATTTCAGACAGCGCAGCGAGCCTATCGACCAATATGTGTTCATATATTGCATCGACGGCAAAGGGTGGTATAAGGTTGGCAACAATGAATTTCAGGTGAGGCAGAATCAGTATTTTGTTCTTCCCGCCGACGTGCCCCACAGCTATGGCGCCGACAACGACAATCCATGGACAATATATTGGATGCATTTCAAGGGTGAGAGCGCAAGCCTATACGTGCGCGACGACATCTCGCCACGCGACATCAAGCCCGAGATATCTTCACGCATCAACGACCGTAACGGCATGTTCGAGGAGATTTTCTCCACTCTAAGCTCAAGCTATGCTATCGACAATCTGAGATATGTGTCGTCGCTGCTGCATTACTATCTGGGCTCATTGCGATTTATCAAGCAGTTCCGTGAGGCGAATCCCGGAGCGGGCGACGCTGAAAACATTGTAGATGCTGCCATTCATTTCATGAACGAGAACATTGAAAAGCATATTACTCTCGAGATGATTTCGAAGCACATTGGATACTCGGTAACATATTTTTCGGCAATGTTCAAGGAACGGACAGGACATAGTCCGCTCACCTATATCAACCTCATGAAGATGCAGCGTGCTTGTATGCTGCTCGATACCACCGACATGAAGATTAACCAGGTGTGCCACAAAATTGGCATAGACGACCCTTTCTATTTCACTCGTGTCTTTACCAAAATGATGGGGTGTTCGCCAAAAAACTACCGCATGCAGAAGAAGGTGTAATTGTCTTGCTGCATGCGGCATATTTTTGTGGATTGGCGGCCGTAGGTTATTTGTAATTGATCCAGCGGATGAGTTCCTTCAGCGAAGGCTTCTTGCCATACATGAATATACCCACACGATAAATCTTAGCAGCTATCCATATCATTCCTATTATCGAAATGTAGAGAATGCCGAGTGATAGCGCAATCTCCCACGTTGCTATTCCGAAAGGAATACGCATCATCATAATCATAGGCGAGGTGAATGGCACCAGCGATGTCCAGAATGCCAATGGTGAGTTGGGGTCGGTGGCCACCGACATCGATATCACCAAAGCAATGATTATAGGCATGATGGCGGCTGTCTGCAGCTGCGAGGCGTCCTGAATATTGTCGACAGCCGAGCCGATGGCAGCAAACATCGATGCATAGAACAGGAATCCGCCCAACAGGAATGCAGCCATGAGAGCAAACAGCTTGACGATGTAGGCCACATTGCCGGCAGTTGCAATCACTCCGAGCAGGTCGGCATCAACGTTGCCGGCCGATGTATCAAGAGTACCGGCATTCAGTGCTGTTGCCTGTGCCATTATGTCGGCGGGAAGAAGCATTGGGAGCAGAATGCCTACTGCCGAGGATATCAGCACGCCCCAGATGGCTATCTGGGTTACTGCAACCGAACCGATGCCCAGAATCTTACCTATCATCAGCTGCGTGGGCTTAACCGACGATACCATCACCTCAAGCACACGGTTGTTCTTTTCCTCGATGATGCTGGTCATCACCATCTGTCCGTACATGAGCAGGAACATGTAGAGCACCAACGACAAGAGTGTGCCGATGGCATACGACACCATCGACGACGATGATGTGGATTCTTCGTTATCGCTGTCGGTGCGGAAAGTTTGAAGCGTTACGGTAGTCTCTACGTTGCGCAGAATCTCGTTGATATTCTCAATATTGTATTGCTTGAGTTTCTCGTCTTTTATTATTTCCTCCATCTGGCTGGTGATGGTGCGTTCTACTGCCATCGACGATGCCTCGCCGGTGTAGAGTTGCACGTTGCCGGGTTTTTCAACTATATTACTGCCGATAAACAGCACTCCATAGCTGTTGCCGTGCGTGCGCAGTGTATCGGGTGCGTCTTCTTCGGCAATCACAAAGCTCACCTCGTCGCTGCTCTTAAGGTTTTGGGCAACTATTCCGCTGTGGTCGATAACATAAATTTCCTTGGTCTCGGTAGAAGAGAATGCCATTATAAGAGCCGGAGCTATCATCAGGCCAATCATCAACACCGGGAAGAGGATTGTGGTGATGATGAAACTCTTCTTTGTTACGCGTTGCAGAAATTCGCGTGCTATTATTATACCTATCTTTGAATTCATTTCTGTGCGTTGTTAAATTCTTTTACTGTCTGTATGAAAATCTCGTTCATCGAGGGGATGGCCTCGTTGATGGTGCGAATCTCCACTACGTCGTTCACATCGGCAATTATCTGACGGAGCGATGTCCCGGAGTTAATCTGCAGTGTGGTGTCGATGATACCGTTGTCGTGAATGTGGTCGGATATGATATGAGCCTTGTCGGCTATTGCGGTGCCAAACATCTGGGCTTCACCGCTATAGGTGAAAATGAAGCGGTCCTTGCCATAGCGGCGCTTTATCTCGTCGACGTTACCGGTGAGTATATTCTGCGATTGGTTAATTAGGGTTATGTGGTCGCATATTTCCTCGACGCTCGACATGTTGTGGGTGCTGAATATAATGGTAGCGCCCTTGTCGCGCAATTCAAGTATTTCGTGCTTCAGCTGGTCGGCGTTGATAGGGTCGAAGCCTGAAAACGGTTCGTCAAATATCAGCAGCTTAGGCTCGTGGAGTACTGTGATGATGAACTGAATTTTCTGCGCCATGCCTTTCGACAGTTCTTCCACTTTCTTGTTCCACCAGTCTTCAATTCCGAGCTTGGCAAACCAGAACTTCAGGCGGCGTTGTGCCTCGCTGCGCGACAAACCTTTCAGACGGGCAAAGAAGATGGCTTGCTCGCCTACTTTCATTTTTTTGTATAGTCCGCGTTCCTCAGGCAGGTAACCGATGTTGTAAATGTCGGCAGCAGTGAGGGTGTGGCCGTCGAAGGTCACCGTACCGCTGTCGGGTGCGGTGATATGATTGATTATTCTTATCAGAGTGGTCTTTCCGGCTCCATTTGGGCCAAGGAGGCCATAGATGCAACCCTGTGGTACCGAAAACGAAACATCGTTGAGGGCAGTGTGGCCCGTGTAGTGCTTCGTCACATTGTCGATGCGTAATAATTCCATCTTTTGGGTATAAATAATTGGATAATTCTTTTAATGTCTCTAATTATATGTCCCAAAAATAATGAAAAGCATACACATTCAACACATTTTTTTGATGTAGTTATCCGGCGGCGCGGAATTGCGATGGGGTTTTGCCGGTGCGGGCCTTGAAGAAGCGGATAAAGTGCTGTGGATATTCGAATCCGAGCCGGTTGCTCACTTGGCTCACGCTGAGAGCGTCGTCGCTCAGCAACTGCTTGGCGGCGGCAAGGATATGGTCGGAAATAAAGTCCTTGGCGGTCCGCCCGGTCTCTACCCTCACCAGTTCGCCGAAATAACCGTTCGACAGACAGCATTTGTCGGCAAAATAGGCCACAGTGGGCAGTCCCTGGTTGATGGCTTTCGTGGCGATGTAATCGTTGAGCAGTTTCTCGAATTTCTTCACTACCGAATGATTTATCTCCTCGCGGGTGATGAATTGGCGGTCGTAGAAGCGCAAGCAATAGTTTAGCAGCAGTTCGATGTTCGATACTATCAGGTCGCGGCTGTGCTTGTCGATTGAACGGGTCAGTTCTTGCGAAATCATATCGAGCACACTACGGAAAATCTCAATTTCGCCGGTTGAGAGATGGAGAGCCTCGTTGCTCGAATATGAGAAGAATTCGTAGCGGGAGATATTCCGGCCCAGCTGTGTTCGGGCCAGCAAGTCGGGATGGAATGCTATAGCGGTCCACTTGGGCGTTACCACTCCGGACACTGGCATAACGTGGATTGTCTGCCCAGGGGCAAAGCTTGTTATGGTCATCTCGTCGAAATCGTATTTGGTACGTCCGTACGACAGTTGGCATCCTTTGTTTTCTTTCAAGAACAAGGCATAAATGCCATAGTCGACAGACATCTCTTCGAGTTCACGCTCACGGTCGAACCGCACTACGCTGACCAGCGGGTGAAGAGTTTCAAAACCGTAGTTCTCGTTGAATTTCTGTACGGAGTCTATTACAAGGTGTTTCATTGGAGCGAGGTTATGTCGTAATGCAAATATAGCAATTTTTGTGCTTATTCGGTTAGTGAACCGTATGCTTTGTCATCAACAGGTTCAAGCCACTCGGTGCTTCGGTTTCCTTCAGTCACCACGTTAGTGGCAATGTGCTGGAACCACGAATCGCGCTGCGCACCATGCCAATGTTTCACACCATCGGGAATATCGATAACGTCGCCCGGATTCAATTCAACAGGAGCTTTGCCCCATTCCTGATACCACCCTTTGCCGCTCACGCATATCAGCATCTGGTGCGCTCCGTGATGTATGTGCCAATTGTTACGGCATCCCGGCTCGAACGACACATTGACATATCCTTGGACGGTAGTATGTCCCTCATCGAGATTTTTTGGTTTCAGTGGCGCAAGATAGCTATTACCAACGAAGTATTGTGCGTATGCGGTGTTTGCGCTGCCTCATTCGAAATCGCTTTTTATCGTGAGCCCTTTGGCATCAAGGTATCTGCACAGCTCGTCGACTTGCTCAGGAGTGTTGCCCATATTGACGGCAGCACGCCTGTGTGATGCCAGTTGGCTGTCGACGCCTTTCAGCCCTGAGAGTGCAGCCACGGTAACAATCTCGCGGTCGGCTTCCGAGAGCTGGTTGCCGGCAAATATGTCGCCAAAAAGGTGGCTCTTCAGATAATAGTCGTCTTGAGGACAGAAGTCGAAGCTGTAGTTGTGGCCACCCACCAGACGCGATTGCACTTCGGTGCCGCGTTGCAGCGCCATGGCAGCATCGTCCCAAATCTCGGGGCGCATCCATGGCTGGCCTTCGTTGTCGGTTATTCCTTGTGCTTTACGATCGTCGAGAATGCTGCGCAACCTGTTGAGGGCATTGAGCGATCGCGGAAATCCGGTGTAGGCATACAGTTGAGAGAATGCCTCTTTCAGTTCGTTCACAGTAACACCGTTGTCAAGTGCACTGCGAATGGCGACGTCGAGCATCGTCATATTGCCTTGTGCTTCAAGGCAGGCGCATTCGGCCAACGACAGTTGGCGTTGCGTCAGCAGTTCGGGCTGTTCCATGTTTGTCTGCGCTTTTAAATGTATGGTCAACGAAAGGGCTATGCAGCCTGCGATTGCAACTATTCGGGAGGTCATAGCAGATTTGTATTTAAGAATTCAACAATATCGGTCCAAGGGATGAAGTTTCCGGTGCCGCCGTCGTAGAGGTCGCAATGAGTGGCACCGGGCACAATGAGCAGACGCTTGTTGGCGGCATACTTTCCACTTGTCAATTTTTGGTAGGCATCTTCGCCGAAATAACGGCTGTGAGCCTTCTCGCCATGGACTATCAATACCGGCGTACGCACCTCGGCGGCGGCAACCCACAAGTTCTGGTTAAGACGCATCAACTGTGTGGTGATGTTCCACCCCATATTTGAGTTTAGCGAACGTGGATGGTAGCCTCGCGACGTCGACTTATAATAGTCGATGTATTGCTTAAGGAATTCAGTAGCATCGTCAGGTGCTATGTCAGGCAGTCCGCCCTGCGGCTGTATCTTCCCAGTGCGGAATTCGTCGGTGCGCTGCTTGGCAAGGCGTAGTTTCAGATTGTGGCGTGCC
>JBJEKE010000227.1:0-2792 GCA_051878475.1 Muribaculaceae bacterium
TGCGATTGTTTGCGCAAAAAGTGTTATATTTGCCATGGGAAGTAGTTGAGTTGGTAGCTCTCTACTAAGGTAGTCATTTTTGCCTTAGTAACTACTTCCTTTTTTTTATTTTTGCTAAAAACGTTTAGGACAATATTGTAAATAAACTACTTTTAGGGCAACTTAACTTTAACTAATATCAAAAAACTATGGCAGATTCAAAACCAAACATTTTCTTAATCATCCTATCGGTGATTATCCCCTTGGCCGGCATAGTGCTCTATTTTGTAAAGAAGGACAGCGAGCCGGAAAACGCCAAGATATATCTGTATGTTGCAGTGGTGATGATAATCCTGGGCTTCCTGGGGATAATCATCTGACAAACAGACGACAAATCCCATCAGCCTTGTGAGGCATTTCCTTTTCGGGAATGCACCACAAGGCATTTTTACGGAGCTACAGAAGGTGGGGCTTATGGTTCGCGCCAGTCGCCGTTTCGCTTAATCAGGGCAATCAGGCGAGGAATAGCTTCCTCCTGTGGGATGTTTTTCTCGATGCATTCCTTTCCTTTGTATAGGCTTATTTTTCCGGCGGCAGCTCCCACATATCCGTAGTCGGCATCGGCCATCTCGCCCGGGCCGTTCACAATGCATCCCATGATTCCAATCTTCAGGTGACTGAGATGAGATGTGGCAGCCTTGACCGCCTTGACGGTTGTTTGCAGGTCGAACATTGTTCGTCCGCAACTTGGGCATGAGATGAATTCGGTTTTGCTAATGCGCAGTCGGGCAGCCTGAAGGATAGCAAAGGCGTAACGCACCACTTGGTTGGGAGCGACAAAAGGCGCGTCGATGAAAATGCCATCGCGCAATCCGTTGAGCAGAAGAGTACCCATATCGGCTGCGGCTTCGACCTGCAGATGCTCGGCATCGCCATTGTAGTGGCACATCGGCACCACCGGCAGAGAGATACCGGCACTGGTGAAGCGATGGATGGCAGCCTGAAGAGCGCCCGAAGCATTAAGGCTGGTGGTGGTGAGGATAATGGCAGAGTCGGAGCGCCCGGCCAGAGGCATAATTGCCTCCACCGGCTCGGCCGCGTCGACAATGAGCCATTTCATCGGCGCAGAAGATGCCAAGAGCTCGTCGATGTCGGTAAACGCCGGTGCTACGTTAGCCCTGCCATCGTAGTATTCGGCCGGGATGATAAACCGGTGCTCGTCGTCGATGCCCAACGGCTGGTTAAGGAAGAAGAAGTCAGGGTTCATGGCCTCGTCGAGCTCGCCCGGAGCACAATGTGCAATAACAATAGGCAGTCGGCTGCCGCCTACGATGCCTGCCACCTCGGTAGTGTGTCGGCGATGTGGCTGCACGGCATCGTAGCCATCGTAAGGGGAGCCCTCAATGGGAGCAGCATCGCGCTTGAGGTTAATGTGGCGGAGGAGCATCTGCGCCACCGGGACCTCAAGTTCCGGGTCCTCGCTGAGCGACACACGGATGGTGTCGCCTATTCCTTCGGACAGGAGCGTACCAATGCCCACAGCGCTCTTGATGCGACCATCCTCTCCGTCGCCGGCTTCGGTAACGCCCAGATGGAGCGGGAAATGCATATCCTCGCTGTCCATGGCACGTACCAGTCGACGGACAGTTTCCACCATTATCACAGTGTTGGAGGCTTTAATTGAAATCACCACGTCGAAGAATTTCTGAGCCACAAAGACCCGCAGAAATTCCATTGCCGATTCCACCATTCCCGCCGGAGTGTCGCCGTAACGGCTCATGATTCGGTCGGAAAGCGAACCGTGGTTAACACCGATGCGCACAGCCGTTCCGTTCTGACGGCACACCTCGATAAATGGAATCAGAGCACGCTCAATCTTCTTGATTTCCTCGGCATATTCCTCGTCGGTGAAAGAGAGTTTTTTGAACACCCTCGCAGCATCGACAAAGTTGCCGGGATTAATGCGCACCTTGTCGGTGACCTCGGCGGCAGCAAATGCAGCCTTAGGATTGAAGTGGATGTCGGCCACCAGCGGAGTGTTGTATCCGTTTGCGCGCAAGAGTTCGCGGATACGGCCAATATTGAGGGCTTCTTTTACGCCTTGTGCCGTAAGGCGCACATAATCGGCCCCGGCATCGGCAATGCGCTGGCACTGAGCCACCGAGGCTTCGATGTCGTCGGTGGATGTGGAAGTCATCGACTGCACCCTAATCGGGTTGTCGGCACCCAACGGCACACCGCCAATGTTGACCAGCGAAGTCATACGACGTTTATAATCGAAATAAGCCATTTTCAGTATTTTGTTAAGTCAGTTAATCAGAAATGAGCCAATTATTTGAACACAGAATAAATCACCTCGCCGGTCCACACCAATGGCTGCTTGACGCCAAAGAGATGAAGAATCATTGAGCCGGTGTTGACGGTGTTGTTAGGTTCGGTGATTGTGAAGCCACGCTTAATCGACGGGCCGGATATTCCCCATGGGACAATCATCTCGTCGGTGCTCACACCACCGTGGCCCTTCCCCACTCCACCATGGTCGGACAGCACCAAGAAGTAGGTGTCACCGTACAGGCCCGCCTGTTTCATTCGTTCGACGAACCGGCCAATTTCGGCATCGGTTTCCTCGATTGCCTTGATATATTCGTCAGAGGCCCAAGAGTGGCGGTGAGCAGTGTTGTCGGTGTGACCGTCGTAAATGAAAGCGAACGTTGGAGCATTTGAATTAGCAGCAACGAAATTGAATGCCTTGTCGAAGTTAGGAGCAAAGGCATCGTGGTCGAGGAAACTAATTTCGTCGATGTATTTTTGAT
>JBJEKE010000228.1:0-11406 GCA_051878475.1 Muribaculaceae bacterium
GCTGTGTTGCCATCATTATTCGGTGCTTCGGTAGCAGTCTCGTTGACACTCTCGTCGGGATGCGTCTCGTCATACATCTTGCTCCGCTCTGCAGCTTTTGTATCTGCGGCATTATCCCTTTCGTCGAGTTTCGTCGCTATGGCTCTACGAAGTGCACCAATATTTTCCTTGTCGGCCTTACTGCGACCCTTTGCGTTGTCGGCATAGCGCGATGCAGAGTTGAGTTCATCATCAGTGAGACCTCTCAATAACTCGCCAAAGTTCCCGGTATCAACATCACGCCTTTCTGCAACTGCTCGGATAATATCCTTAACAGTGTCGAGTGCGCTCTTGGCTACGGTATCAGCGGTATGGTCTATATTGATGTCATTGACGTTATATAACCCGACTCTGAAATCCTTAAGGCCAAGCACATAGGCTGCATCTTTGAACTGCTGTTCTGTAATCTCTATGAAATCTGTTTTGGCCTTTTCTCCCTTGCCGTTCAGCGCAGCATTAATCCTTGTAGCATCGTCATCAAACGAATACAATCTGCCGTCAGTATCCTCAATGACAAACACGCTGTTATCGGGCATCTTACCGCGCATGTAAGCCCATTTCTTGCGTAAATTTTTAATGTCTGTTGCTTGCTTTTCTCCCTTTGGAGTTGTATCTTTGCTCTCAGAAGATAAGTCGACCGTACGGCTGGAAAGGGCACCAGCCTCTTCCGATTTGGAAGGCAGTATGAGGAGTTGCCCGCCCTCACGCTCGGCTTGTCTTTTTAATGTTTCAAGAGCGGCATCATCTAAATAGTGCCAATTCACAATCTCAATATTATCCTTTCCGTGATTAACCTCGAGAATTACAGCTACCTATAAGTAGATTGCATACTATTAGGAAAAGTGTAATAATTGTGGGCACGGCAGTATGCCGACCCGCAACATGCAAAAAGGCGCCGGCTGTTTTTCTCGAGCCGGCACCTTTTATGGTATTTGCTAAAGAGAAGTTCAGAGTATGGCTTTGAAGCGTCTGAGGAATTCATCGGCTATTTCGCGGCTGATTACCAGCGGTGGCAGCAACCGCAGGGTGTTGGTGCCAGATACGCCGGTAAACACGTGCTGCTCCTTCAGCAGACGGGTGCGCAACTCTTTCACGGGGTTGGCAAACTCGAGTCCAATCATCAGACCACGGCCGCGCACTTGCTTGATTTGCGGCAGCTTCTTAAGCTCGGTCATCAGGTATTCGCCAACGTTGCGGGCATTGTCAACCAGATTCTCGCTTTCCATCACTTCGAGCACGGCTATTGCGGCGGCGCATGCCAAGTGATTGCCGCCGAAAGTGGTTCCGAGCATGCCATATACCGGCTTGAACATCGGGCTGATGAGCAGTCCTCCCATAGGGAAGCCGTTGCCGATGCCTTTGGCCATGGTGATTATGTCGGGGCGTATTCCGGCATATTGATGAGCGAAGAATTTTCCGCTTCGGCCATAGCCCGACTGTATTTCGTCGAGCACCAGCACAGTGCCGGTGTCGGTGCATGCCTTACGGAGCTGTTGCATGAAGGAATCGTCGGGAATCTGCACTCCGCCCACGCCTTGTATGCCTTCGATGATAACGGCAGCCACATCGCCTTTAGCGAGTTCAGCCCGCACGGCATCAATGTCGTTGAGCGATACGAATGTCACGTGTCCGGCAGCATTCACCGGAGCCACAATCTTGGGGTTGTCGGTGGCTTCCACAGCAAGCGAAGTGCGTCCGTGGAACGCCTTGCCGAATGCCACTATGCGGCTACGGCCGGTGTGGAACGAAGCCAGTTTGAGGGCGTTTTCGTTGGCTTCGGCGCCCGAGTTGATAAGAAACAGCTGATAGTCGTCGTAGCCCGAGGCCTTTCCGAGTTTGTCGGCGAGGCGTTGCTGCAGGCTGTTGACCACAGAGTTGGAGTAGAACACCAGATTCGAGGCCTGGCGGTTGATTGCTTCGAGATAGTGAGGGTGGGAGTGACCTATCGAAATCACGGCATGGCCGCCGTAAAGGTCGATATATTCGTTGCCTATAGAGTCGTAGGTGTAGCATCCTCGGCCCTTCACAATTTCGATGTCGAAAAGCGGATATACGTCGAAAAGTTTCATCGCGAATTAGTTAAAGATAAAGAATCAGAAAGCCGAGCCTTTCAGGCACAGACCGGTGCGTTCGTGCAAGCCGAACAGCAGGTTCATGTTGTGCACGGCGGTACCCGATGCACCTTTCAGCAGATTGTCGATAACCGAAACGATGATTAGCTTGTTGCCCTCCTTTTCAAGGTGGAGCAGACATTTGTTGGTATTGACCACATCTTTCAGGTCGGGTATCTTGTCGGTGACGAAGGTGAAATTGTGGTCGGAATAGTAATCGTCGTAAAGGCGTCGAATCTCCGACAGTTCAATGGGGCAGTCGAGGTAGAGCGTGGCGAATATGCCGCGCGAGAAGCAGCCACGCACTGGAATAAAGTCGATTTCCGAAGCGAAGCTGTTCTGGAGCTGGCTCAGTGACTGACGGATTTCATCGAGGTGCTGGTGGCGGAACGGCTTGTAGATTGAGATGTTGTCGTTACGCCACGAGAAGTGCGAAGTAGGAGCAGGCTTTACGCCGGCGCCGGTGCTTCCGGTTATGGCAAACACATGCACATCCTTGTTGAGGAGCAGGTTTTTTGCCAATGGGAGCAGAGCGAGCTGAATTGCTGTGGCAAAGCATCCAGGGTTGGCAATGTGCTTAGCCCCGCGCACAATGGCCTTTCGGTTGAGTTCGGGAAGGCCGTACACAAAGTCGTGAGTGCCGTCCTGATGCCTGTAATCGGTGGAGAGGTCGATGATGCGCAAGTCGTCGGGCACGGAGTGCGATTCGAGGAAAGTTCGGGTCTGTCCGTGCGGAGTGCAGAAGAATAGTACGTTGATGTCGTCGAAAGGGGTCTGGTCGGTGAAAACGAGGTCGGTTTCGCCGATGAGACCTTGGTGGACACTGGCCACCGGATTTCCGGCGTTGCTTGAACTGTTAATCCACATCAATTGCACGTCGGGATGGTTGATGAGCAGTCTGATGAGCTCACCTGCTGTGTAACCGGCTCCGCCGATGATGCCTGCCTTAATCATTGCTTTATCTTGTTGTTTTTAACTTGGTTGTTATTGAAAATCTTCATTTGGTTGGAGAAAATTCGTGTGAAGCCCTTCACGTCGTCGGCAGTCCAGGCCTTGCTGAGTTCGCCGTATTCGCCGAAGTCGGTGCGCATAAGGTCGAAGTCGCTTTCCACGCCCACGAGCACATAGCGGTATGGCTTGAGGTCGACAATCACGGTTCCGGTGACGTTTTGCTGCGACGATTCGAGGAATCGTTCAATGTCGCGCATCACCGGCTCGAGGTATTGCGATTCGTGCAGGAACATGCCATACCAGTTGCCCAGCTGGTCCTTCCAGTATTGCTGCCACTTTGTTAGAGTGTGCTTCTCGAGCATCTTGTGGGCAGCGATGATGAGCAGTGGAGCTCCGGCTTCGAATCCCACACGGCCCTTGATGCCGATGATTGTGTCGCCGATGTGCATGTCGCGGCCGAGGGCGTAAGGGGCCACAAGTGCCTCAAGGTCCTGTATGGCAGCCACCTTGTCGGAGTAGTGCTTGCCGTTGATGGCTGCGAGCTCGCCTTGTTCGAAGCTGAGGGTGATGCGAGAGTCGGCGGTGGCAGTCATTTGTGTTGGGTAAGCCTCTTCGGGGAGAGTCTCGTTGCTGTGCAGAGTCTCTTTTCCGCCGATGCTTGTGCCCCACAGGCCCTTGTTGATTGAATATTCCATTTTCTTGAAGTCGGCTTCATACCCGTGCTCCTTGAGATAGTTGATTTCGTAATCGCGTGTGAGGTTCATGTCGCGGGTTGGAGTAATGATTTCAATTTCCGGGGCAAGAATCTGGAAAGTGCTGTCGAAGCGCACCTGGTCGTTACCGGCGCTTGTGCTACCGTGAGCCACGCAGTCGGCGCCAATCGATTTGGCGTAGTTTATTATTGCGATTGCCTGGAAAATGCGTTCTGAACTCACCGAAATAGGGTAGGTGCCGTTCCGCAGAACGTTGCCGAACACCATGTAGCGGATGCTGCGGTCGTAGTATTCGTGGGTAATGTCGAGCGAGGCGTGCTTGACGGCGCCGAGGGCCAGTGCACGAGCCTCGATGTTGGCGAGTTCCTGTTTCGAGAATCCGCCGGTGTTGGCAATAGCAGTGTAAACGTCATAACCGCAGTCTTCGCTGAGGTATTTCACGCAGAATGATGTATCGAGACCGCCGCTGAAGGCGAGAACTACTTTTTTCTTTTCCATTGTAATATAAGTTGATGTGGGTTAGAATAAAAATTTTGATTTAAGGCATCGCACAGATGTGCGATGCATCAGGTGTGAGGCGAATTATTCGCTGAGGTCTTCGTCGGGATGTTCGGCCGGGTCGTATAGCATGCCTGTGCAGAGGCACATGTGCCGGCCGTTGCGCTGCAGGATGTCGAAGTTCACACAGCTTTCGCATCCTTTCCAGAATGCTTCGTCGTCGGTGAGCGACTTGAACACTACAGGGCGGTATCCGAGTTCGTTGTTCATTTTCATCACAGCTTCGCCGGTGGTGAGGCTGAAAATCTTGGCTGCCGGAAACATTTCGCGCGACAGCCTGAAAATTCGTCGTTTTATTCGTTTGGCTAACCCGTGGCCACGAAACTTATCGGCCACAATGAGGCCGGAATTGGCCACAAATGCTTTGTTACTCCAGGATTCTATGTAGCTGAATCCTGCAAATTCCCCTTTGCAAAGCGCAATGACGGCTTTGCGTTCAATCATTTTCTGTTTGACGTACTCGGGCGAGCGCTTGGCGATACCGGTACCGCGAATCTTGGCTGCCCTGTTGATGGTGTCGAGAATCTCGTCGACGTAACCAATGTGGCTTGCATCGGCCACAAGTACTTCAATCTCGTTAGTTTCGGTCATTTTTTTTGCTTAATACTTACCTTAATAAAGTTTTATATAGGTTCAATGCTGATAGGTAAAAATTTCGAGAAAATTTCAAGCGCGCTCTCATGGCTCACATCTTCGCGGAGCACGGCAAAAAGGGTGTCGGCGCCGGCGATGGTGCCGAGGATTTCGGGCGTACGGCTCATGTCGATGTCGTAGGCAAGGCCGCTGGCATATCCGTTGCGGGTCTTGATGACGGCAATGTTGCGTGAAATCTGGATTGATACGAATGAGGCTACATTGCTTTCCTTGATAGATGTTTTTCCGGCCGAGAGCATCTTGTCCTGGATGTTGTTGCTGTCGGGGATGATGTACATGTACCCGCCCATGTCGGTGGCGACTTTCGTGATTTTCAGAAGTTTAAGGTCGCGCGACAGTGTGGCTTGAGTTACTTTATGACCTTTCCCGGCCAAGATTTTCGATAGTTCCTCTTGGCTGCCGATGCAGTTGTTTCGAATTAAATCGATAATAACTTGAAGTCGAGCACGCTTGTTTTTCATAAACAAATCAACTTTTATGGTGTTATATTTTTGCAAAAATAACAATAATAATTATAAAACGGAATTAAACATAATAATTATTCACTGAAATATGCGAAAATCGGCTATATGCAAATATTATTGGAATAAAATGCATGAAACCGGGCGGTGGCACTGTGGGGTTATGCGATGCTGTAAATTGAATAAAAAGCGAAAATCAATGCTGCCGCTGCGGCAACGGCTGCAGTGCGGAAGCAGTATCTGACGGGCTTGTGGTGGTTGAACCACAGACTCATGAACAGGCAAGTGCGCCTTGCCATCAGCTTGCGCCCCAGCTGTGAGGGGTTGGCGATGCCGAGCCGATGGAGATTGACGTCGGTGAGCAGTATGGTGTTGTCGCCGGCTGGCCATTTGCGGCACTTCAGATACAGATTGTGACCGTCAAGGTCGACGATTTTCAGATAATATGTGCTTGATGGCTGAGGCTTTTCGGCAATAAGCTGCTCAAGGGCTGTAGTGCTGAGATAGGCATACCGGTCGGCATTGCTGTCGGGGCAGTCGCGTTGGGGGAGTCGTCCGATGCTGAAGGGGTGCATCGCCCTGTTTTGTTGGGTGGTATCGGCCATAATGGTGAAATTACTGAATGCCTTAAAACAAAGAAAAGGTGTGGAGAAGTGATGCTCTATCTCGTATTCAGGTCTTGGCATACCTATGCAACAGATAAAGATAAACTCCACACCATTTATGCCGGAAGCCATATGGCTTGATTAAGCAATAATAATTGCGATATGCCTGGCGGCTCTGTTGCATGCATAACTGCCAAGTTTGAATACATGAGCCGAAAATGTTTTTGAGGCTATCGCCGATTTAGGCAGGCCGAAGCTTGCCGAAGCACCGTCCGCGATTGCTCGCTGTGGGCGGAGCAGTTGCAAAATTACTCCGTTTTATTGACAATTGCAAACGCGCACTTAAAATAAAGCCGGGGGAAATTGCATTGTGGATTAAAGTGAAAGCGTCGCGGCCTTGTGAGGTGGCTGCGACGCTTTGTATTGTTATGGCTATTGCCCGGAGGGGCAATTATCAGCGTTTGCCTTTCTTTTGCTGCTGGGCGCGGATTGCGGCTTGCTGCTGGCGCTGTGCCTCTTCGAGGCGTGCCATGAATCCGCTTTTCTTCTTCGGTTTCTTGGCGTTCTGTGCCATCACCTCGCGCAGCTTCTTTTCGCTTACGAAGTGGCGGAACACGTAGGTCTGGATGATGGTGATGAGCAACGAGATAAAGTAGTAGTAGCTCAATCCGGCAGCGTAGTTGTTGAAGAATACGAGGAACATTATCGGCATTGCATACATCATTATTTTCATGCCGGGCATCTGGCTACCGCCTTGGTTTTGCATGTTGATGCGGGTGTAGATAATGTTGGTTACGGTCATCAGCAAGCAGAATAGGCTGATGTGGTTGCCGAAATAGTTGGTGATGAACGGAATCTGGGCATTCCATGTAACGATGGCGTCGGGAGCCGAAAGGTCCTTAACCCAGAGGAACGGTTCGCCGCGGAGCTCGATGCACGATGGGAAGAATGTGAACATTGCAAAGAGGATGGGGAGCTGTAGGAGCATAGGCAGACAGCCGCTGAATGGGCTGGCTCCGGCCTGGCTGTAGAGGGCCATGGTTTTCTGCTGGCGAGTCATGGCGTTTTCCTGTCCGGGATATTTGTCGTTGATGGCCTTGATGTCGGGAGCGAGCAGGCGCATCTTGGCTTGCGATATCATGCTCTTGTAGGTGAGCGGGAACAGGATGAGCTTGATGAACAGAGTGAGGAGCAGAATGATGATACCGTAATTGGCAATATATCCGCCGAGGAAGTTGAAAATGGGGATAATGATTACGGTGTTGATGAATCGGAAGAAGCTCCAACCGAGCGGAATCAGGCGTGTGAGGTCGAGGTCTTCGTCGGGCGAAATCACGTCGTCGTAGCTCGAGAGCAACGGATATTTGTTAGGGCCGAAGAAGAAGTGGAACGATGCTGCCACGGGTGCCTCCGACGAGTAGTCGAGATTGGCGGTGACGCTCATGTTCTTCAGATAGAGGGCGTTGTCGGCATTGTCGGTGCCTATCGACTTGCTTTCGAGGTTGGCGTCGAGGAAGTATTTGTCGGGGATGATTACCGACGAGAAGAACTGGTTCTTGAATCCAATCCATTTCAGCTTGTCGTTGATGCGTTCGTCGTCGTCGCCGTTTTCGTTGAGGTTGTCGACGTCGCCTTTCGAGAATTTGTAGTATATGGCGCTGTTGCGTTCCTCAAACATTCGGCCTTTTTCGTTGCGCACCATTTTTTGCTGCCAGTTGAAGCCCATGTCGGCGATGTTTATGGGAATTACCTTGTTCATGTGCTCCTGCACCACTTCCATCTTCACAAGATAGCTGTCGTGAGGCAGGGTGTAGCGCATACCGAACTTTGCTTCGCCCAGGTCGAGTGTCATCAGCAGGGTGGAGTCGTTGAGCTGTGTCGGCACAAAGTAGAAGTCCTTGGTGTCGTATCGGGTGTCGGTGGCGTTGAGCACGAAGCTGTAGGTGTCGGTGTCGGCGGTGAAGAGGCGCACCGGTTCGTTGTGGCAGTTGTTGTAAGTTTTGAGCACTGCCGACGAAATGATACCGCCTTTCGACGATACTTCGATGCTGAGCAGCTCGTTTTCGAGCACCACGGTGGTGTCGGAACCGGTCATGCTTGCTGCAAAGTTCTTGTAGCGTGCGGTGTTGTTGGCCAGACGGCGCACTGCGGTCATGGCTTGGTTATATGTCAGAGGAGCCAGCGAGCGGTTGACGACGGCATCGAGCGACACTGTGGTGTCGGCGAGTGCGATGGTGCCCGATACTTCACCGTCGGTCCAGCTGAGGGCTACGGTTTCGTCGTTCACAGTTTTCGATCCGTCGGGCATTTGCTTGCCGTACGATGCCACCACTGTGGCGAGGTTGCGGATTTCAGAAGCCGAGAGGGTGTCGGTGGCTTCGATGCTTTGCTTTTCCTGGGCCTGCTGTTCTTGCTGGGCCTGCTGTTGCTTGCGCTGTTCGGCAAGTTCCTCTTCCGAGGGTTGGTTCAGCCACATGAAGCCGAACATCACCACTGCCATCAGCAGCAAACCGGTAATCGTGTTTTTGTCCATTCAGTAGTTGTAATAATAGATGATATTGTTGGGTTATACTCTCTCGCGTGGGTATGTTTTATTTCTTTTTGTTGTCGATGGCGGCTTTCACAAACGAAACGAACAGCGGATGTGGGTTGAGCACGGTGCTGCTGTATTCGGGGTGATACTGTGTGCCGATATACCATTTC
The DNA here is from genome assembly GCA_051878475.1 of Muribaculaceae bacterium. Lineage (GTDB taxonomy): Bacteria > Bacteroidota > Bacteroidia > Bacteroidales > Muribaculaceae > SFRY01. The sequence goes on from JBJEKE010000228.1 coordinate 8,796, forward strand.
TTCGATGGCATTTCCACCACTTCCACCAGATGGCTTTCGGGGTTTTCGCCCACACAGCGCATGCCGTGGGCCTCGAATGCCTCGCGATAGTTGTTGTTGAATTCGAAGCGGTGGCGGTGGCGTTCCTCCACCTGGGTGATGCCATAGGCTTGTGCCACTTTCGAACCGTCGGCCAGACGACACTGGTAGGCGCCCAGACGCATGGTGCCGCCCATGTTGGAGATGCTTTTCTGCTCTTCCATCAGGTCGATTACGTTGTGCGAGGTCTTGGGGTCCATCTCGGTGCTGTTGGCGTCGGCAAGGCCCAGGACGTTGCGGGCAAATTCAATTACCATGCACTGCATGCCAAGGCAAATGCCGAAGGTGGGCACATCGTGCTCGCGACACCATTTCAGCGCCACAAACTTGCCTTCGATGCCGCGCTGTCCGAATCCGGGGGCCACAATCACGCCGTCCATCTGGCTCAATGCTTCGCCAACGTTGGCGTCGGTGAGCTTTTCCGAGCTGATGTAGCGCAGGTCGAGCTTGTGGTCTTCATAAGTGGCCGACTGGAAGAGGGCTTCGTTGATTGATTTATATGCGTCCTGCAGCTCGACGTATTTGCCCACCAGGCCTATCTTCACTGTCTCCTTGGCGTTACGCAACTTGTCAAGGTATTGGTTCCACTTGGTCATGTCGGGTTCGCCATTGTATGGGGTTTCGGTCTTGCGCAGGATAATCTCGTCGAGTTTCTGTTCGTGCATCTTGATGGGCACTTCGTAGATGGTGGGCACGTCGATCGACTGGATAACGGAGTCGGGGTCAACGTTGCAGAACTGTGCCACTTTGCGGCGCATGGCGGCCGGGATGTCCTTCTCGGTGCGGAGTATCAGGATGTCGGGCTGGATACCCACCGATTGCAGCTGCTTCACCGAGTGCTGTGTGGGCTTGGTTTTCAGCTCTTTGGCGGCGCGGATGTAGGGCACGTAGGTAAGGTGGATGCATATGCACTTCTTGCCGAGTTCCCAGCGCAGCTGGCGCACACTCTCGATAAACGGGAGCGATTCGATGTCGCCCACTGTTCCGCCGATTTCGGTAATCACGAAATCGTATTTGCCGGTGTTGCCCAGCAGCTTCACGTTGCGCTTGATTTCGTCGGTGATGTGAGGGATAATCTGCACGGTCTTTCCCAGATAGTCGCCGCGGCGTTCCTTGTCGATTACGCTTTGGTAGATACGTCCGGTGGTAATGTTGTTGGCGCGCGAGGTGCGGATGTTGGTGAATCGCTCGTAGTGCCCCAGGTCGAGGTCGGCCTCGTGCCCGTCGACGGTTACGTAGCATTCGCCGTGCTCATAGGGGTTGAGCGTGCCGGGGTCGATGTTGATGTAAGGGTCGAACTTCTGGATTGTCACTTTAAAGCCGCGTGATAGCAGCAGGCGTGCCAGCGATGATGAAATGATACCTTTTCCCAATGAGGAAACCACTCCTCCTGTAACGAAAATATACTTTGTATCCACCTTAGTAAAATTTTGACATTTTAAACCGCAAATTTAGCAATAAATCCCAATATGTATATCGTTATGCCGAAAAATCACCGATTTTTTCAGCCGATTGCTTGTTTTTCACTCGCTCGTGCTCTACATTTGTGATAGAGTTACAACATATTCATACGTTTAGTTATGAGACGATTAGCTATGATGCTTGCCGCCGCCCTTGCAATGGCGTTGCCGGCAGCAGCACAGGGATTTTGGCCGGAGGCAGCCCCCTCGAAGGGCTACAAGGGATTTGTTGAGGCCGGATATGCCTTTGGAATACAATTCCACGACGATTACTACTACGATTATAGCCGCGAGCCTTCGTGGGACCAAGTGTCGGTGCTCACCACCCACGGCGTGCAGTTCAGCCAGTTCGTGTTTTTCGGTGCCGGGGTGGGCATTAACTACTACAAGCAGCTGGAGTGGACCAATGTGCCCATCTACGGCGCATTCCGGTTTATGATGCCGCTCAGTGTGGCTCCCTACATCGACATTAAGCTGGGCTATTCGGCAGGGAAAATCGATGGCCTATACGGCTCGGTGGGCATGGGGTGCCGCTTCCCAATCAGCGGCCGCGCCGGATTCAACATCGGCGTGAACCTCGACCTGCAGCACTGCGACCACCGGCTGATGCCCTCGGCACGTAGCGATTACCATTTTCACGACGATTACTACCTTGACGGGGTGACGGCCGCCATTGCCATCCGCGCCGGAATCGACTTCTGAACCGCCCGTGGGTCCATGATAAACAAAAATCGGTCGATGTATGCCCACATCGACCGCTTTGCACTAATTAACCTAACCAACTATTACACCGACAGCCGTTATTCAGATAATTTCGGGTCATGAGGAGGTGTGTTCATTTTGATGCTGTCGTCGTTTCTATTTTCCACTGCAAAAGTAGCCCCAATGCCCGCACCAAAAAATAGACAATCCTCCAAAATGTATGGACAATTCCACCTTTGTTCATACCAATCTACCCACCTTGTGGCAATCAGGATATATCTACCGCATATAAGATAAACTTCTTCGAGGGTCCAGCCTAATTGTTCGGTGATGTGCTTTTAGGATGATGCGAAGTTGTCGCCCCATTCGGT
>JBJEKE010000229.1:0-2759 GCA_051878475.1 Muribaculaceae bacterium
CGGGGAACAACGGACGGAGCACGCGGTCGACAAGACGCGAGGTTAGAATCTCATAGTCCGATGCACGGCCTTCACGTTTGGTGAAGCCTCCCGGAAAACGGCCACAGGCCGAAAATTTCTCTTTATATTCTACTGTAAGAGGCATGAAATCTACCCCTTCGCCGGCTTCCTTTGCCGACACTACGGTGGCAAGCAACATGGTGTTGCCCATCCGCAGTTCAACCGCTCCATCGGCTTGCTTTGCAAGCTTTCCCGTTTCCAAGGTAATGGTACGTCCATCACCAAGTTCGATGGTTTTCTTGATAGGTGTTAACATATATTCTTTTTTCGCATTAAAATTCGCGCAAAGTTACTCAAAAATTCCCTCATTTTCCAACATTTAACATTAGTTATTTAATTCACCGCCAAAGAAATGTGGCAAATCGCCAAAAAATACCACCGAATTCAACAAACACACCGACTATCGCCCTGCAAATGAGGCTAAAAACACAAGGGGCCGTGCCTGCGCACAGCCCCTCTTGATATAATTGTTATGCGATTATCGCTTATTTCACAAGCACTTTCGCCACGAGAGCGTCTACCTTAACAAGGTAAACTCCAGCAGGAACTTCTATCCTTGCTTCGGGGCCAACCTTTCCGCTGAACACTATTCGGCTGTCAACTCCGGCAATCAGAACGTGCATATCCTCGGCATTAGTGATGCCGATGCAGCCGTGTCCGCTTCGCACCATTACGTTATTGCCGTTTACCACCTCGACACCAGACGGAACATCCAACGTAACAGCATTCGAGACTTTCGACTCGCCATGATTGTAAACCACTTTAACTGTATAAACATGGTTGCCGCCTGCTTTGATATCGTCAACATACGTTGTGGCATCCACCGGCTCGTCGTTAACCTTGACATCGTCGCGATAGATATTGTAACCCAGTACCGTAAGGGCTCCTCCTGAAGGAGAATAGGTGACATCATCAACAGCAAAGATGAATTTGTCGGAGGAAACACATCTGATGGCGAAATATTTGGCGCCTTCCGGCAAAATATACGAATACTCGGTCCAATCTGCCGGCACTTCGTTCACTGCTTCTAAAAGCGTGAAGTCTTCAGCTCCATTTTCGGTTGTGGAGTACAGGAACTCAAATGACTCTGAATAAAACGGACTTACCGACTTGGCCCAGAAAGATACCAACTGCTCTTTTCCACACAGTTCCGGCGATATCAGCCAGTCATCGTTTGACGATTCCAATGCTACATAAGCAGCCATATACTTGTTACCTGTGTGCGCTACAAAGAATTCGGCAGCATCTTCATCAACACAAGTATTATCGAATACCATATAGGCCATTTTCTGTCCATCAACCGGAGTTGGTGCTTCCGCCGCTTTACCATTCGAAGAATCGTCAACATCGATGAATGTCCAGTCGCCTGCATTATTGATTCCATACGATTCGTAAGCCTCAAAATCATCGGTGGAATATACCACATATTTACTACAATCAGGCTCACTCCATGTAAGTGTAACGGCTCCCGGGGCTGATGTCCCTACGAGATCGGTTACTGCCGGATAGTCTTTCGGTTTCACATAGATTGATGCTTGTTCTGTCTCGTTATTGCCATTTACCCGGTCGACATCCCAATTAATCTTGGCATAATATGTCAGACTTCTAAACGAAACGTCACTTACCGATTCCTGGAACTTTACAACAGTATTTCCGTAGGGTTCAACATCTTCTCCCTGTACTGTTTGTACGAGTTCTCCATCTCTGTACAAATCGACAGCAAAATCGCTTGCCGTATTCATACCGTTGTTAATCAGTTTAGCTGAAATTTCAAAAGTCTCGCCCTGAACTATCTGTTTCGGCATGGAAATGTCGCGAATCTCGAGGTCGTAGTCCAAAGGTGATTCAATCCTGATATTGTCAATACATACGGCTCCGTTATTTATTAATGTCGGGCAGAATGCTATTCGAACTGTCTTGCCAGAGTATGCTTCCAGGTCAACAACTGCTCGTTTCCATCCTTCCTCAGGCCCGGTCACATAGGTTTCGCCTATGGTTTGGAATCCTGTCCCATCGTTAACCTCAACATTTATCGTGTTTTCACCTCCATTTAATGCATAATACCAGAACGACATTTCCGCTTTTCCCTCCGATATGCTTATTTTGCCTGTTTCCATCCTATCGATGAGCGCAGCAAAAGCATTGTCTTGATCCTGAGAACCGCCACAGAACGACTCATTATATATAATCACACAGCCTGTATAATAAGAATAGCAATACTTGCCACCGAAATCACCAAAGCTCTCGGCATATGGAACTGTATAAGCAGGGCCTAACGCCAACCATCCGGTTCCGTATTCAATGCCCCAGCAATTATTGCTTATCGCCCCGATATTAAAACGCAACATCTTCTGTCCCTCATCCGCACCAACTGCCTGGAATGTATAAGAAGTCTCTGTAATGTCCGACGCAACCATTTCCGGGTACGTTGCTCCGGCTGTTGCTTTTGTGATATAATAGGTAATATTATTTGGGTCGAGAGGCTTTCCGTATTCATCGGTTGCCGGTGCGGTCCACGAAATGGTTACCTCGCCTTCATTCTCTGTTTCCACCACCACAACATTCTCTGGAGGCAACGGGAAGGAATAGCATACATAGTCGGATGCAGAGGCTTCAAGTCCTGCTCCATGTTCGTTATATGCCCTGACTGTATATGTGGTTTCGCCCCAAGTCAAATTATCTTCGTCTATAACATAATT
>JBJEKE010000230.1:0-2748 GCA_051878475.1 Muribaculaceae bacterium
CTTCCAACAATCACGGCTCCACTTCAACATTCTCAAGCATATTGGACTCATTCACGACTTTATTCCACCAACCATCAAATAATCAATATCAATATCACGTTATTATTAGGTACAGACACAACAAATAATTTTCGTATATTTGCAATTATGAAAAAGAACCTGCTACTTATAATAATGTGCCTCTACTCGATTTCATGCTTCGGATGGGGGCAGAAAGGTCACGACACCGTGGCTTTCATCGCCGAAAACCACCTTACCGACAAGGCTAAAGCCGCTGTCGAAGCCGCTCTCGGCGGAAAATCGCTCGTGTATTACTCAAACTGGCTCGACAATGCCAGCCACACTCGCGAATATGCCTACACAAAGACTTGGCACTACAAGAACATAGATGCCGATGTGCCATTTGAGCGCGCGCCACTCGAAGAAAAAGGCGATATCGTAACAGCGCTCAACGACCAGATTGCTATTCTCGCCGCCGGTGGACTTAACAGCTCCGACGAGCTTCTCGCCCTCAAAATCCTTATTCACCTTATGGGCGACCTACATCAGCCTATGCACCTCGGACACCTCAGCGACCTTGGAGGAAATCTTATCACCGTGAAAGTCTTCAACCGCGAGGCAAAGCTCCACTCGGTGTGGGACAGCGACGTGGTGGAGAACACTCACAAGTGGAGCTACAGCGAATGGCAATTCCAAATCGACCGAGCCTCGGAAGCCGAGCAACAGCAAATAACATCGGGAACAATCATCGACTGGGCAAAGGAAACCTTCCTCATTGCCGCCGATATTTATAAGGCAACGCCAATGAACTATAAAGTTTCATACGACTACTTCTCGACATGGGGCCCGGTGGTAGAACTCCAACTTCTGCGCGGCGGCCTGCGCCTCGCTAGCATCCTCAACTCTATCTACGACCCGCAATAAATCTCATTACTGCAATGCGAAAGTACCTTGTTACAGGCGCAGCCGGATTCATTGGCTCCAACTTCGTGAAATATCTGCTCCGCAAATATGGCGAACAGATTGAAATCGTAATCCTCGACGCCTTGACATACGCCGGGAATCTAACTACAATAAAAGACGAGATTGCACTGCCTAACGTGACATTCGTGAAAGGAGACATCACCAACGCCGAATGCGTCAACGCTCTTTTCGCAACATACGATTTCGACTTCGTAGTGAATTTTGCAGCCGAATCGCACGTCGACCGAAGCATCTCTCACCCCCGGCTTTTCCTTGAAACCAACATTCTGGGCACCCAAACTCTTCTCGAGGCGGCTCGCTGTGCTTGGCTCACCGGGAAAGATTCCGATGGACGCCCTACATACCTGTCAGGCAAGAAATACCTCCAGATTTCAACCGACGAGGTATATGGCTCGCTATCTAAGGATTTCGATACACCTCAGCCACTTGACATTGCCGACGACATCCGCACAATTGCCCAGGGGCGCCACGACCTTATCACATTCGGACGCCATTCGTTCTCAGAAACCACTCCGCTGGCTCCTCGCTCGCCTTATTCGGCTTCCAAAACCAGCGCTGACCTATTCACCATGGCTTACTTCGACACCTACAATATGCCGGTGTGCATCACCCGTTGCAGCAACAACTACGGTCCGTATCACTTCCCCGAGAAACTTATTCCACTGATTATCAAGAATATCCTCGAAGGCCGCAAATTGCCTGTATACGGAAAAGGCGAAAACGTGCGCGACTGGCTATACGTCGACGACCACGCCAAGGCTATCGACATGGTGCTCAACCACGGGAAATTAGGCGAAGTGTACAACGTGGGGGGCTTCAACGAACAATCCAACATCAACATTGTTCGCCTCGTTATCGACACCATAAAGCGGATAATGACCAACGAACCTAAATACCAAAAGCTGCTGAGCACCGACATCAGCAACATTGGCTACAACCTCATTGAATATGTAACTGACCGTCCGGGTCACGATATGCGATATGCAATCGACCCCTCGAAGATTGCACGCCAGCTGGGCTGGTATCCCGAAACACCGTTCGCTGTAGGCATCGAGAAAACCATCCGATGGTATCTCGACAACCAATGGTGGGTGAAAGGTGTCACATCGGGCGAATACCAGAATTATTACAAGGAAATGTACGATAACCGTTAACCATTTATAAGTTCTCACAATGAAAGGCATAGTTTTGGCCGGTGGGTCTGGCACCCGCCTTTATCCCATCACTAAAGGCGTCAGCAAGCAATTGCTGCCGGTATACGACAAGCCGATGGTTTACTACCCCATTTCGGTATTGATGCTCGCCGGCATCAAGGAAATCCTCATAATTTCCACTCCTCGCGACCTACCTCTGTTCCAAAACCTCTTAGGCGACGGCAAAAGCATTGGTGTGACATTCGAATATGCCGAGCAGCCTTATCCCGGCGGCCTCGCCCAAGCATTCATCATAGGTGAGAAATTCGTTGGCAACGATTCGGTGTGCCTTGTCCTTGGCGACAACATTTTCTATGGCGGCGGCTTCACTGCAATGCTCCGTAATGCCGTTAAACTGGCCGACGACGGTCTTGCTACCGTATTTGCCTACATGGTGAAGGACCCCGAACGATACGGCGTCGTAAGCTTCGACGATAACGGCAACGCCCTGACGATTGTCGAGAAACCTAAGCATCCCGAATCAAACTTTGCCGTTACCGGCTTATACTTCTATCCAAACGATGTTATCGACATTGCCAAGAATGTGAAGCCTTCGTCTCGAGGTGAATTA
>JBJEKE010000231.1:0-2746 GCA_051878475.1 Muribaculaceae bacterium
AAATTGGTTTCATACACATATAGGTTGGCGTTTAGGTCAACCGGATTGAAATCCATGCAGCGTTGGTCGTAACGAGGATTGAAATCCCAGCCTGATTCGGCCTCAGCCAGCCAGTGTGCACCGGCTTTTTCGCGTGCGTCGTCATCGGCAAATTTGCCGGCATCGATGCCAAGCCGGCCTGCAATGCCGTAGCAGAAACCGATAAGTTCGTCGCGGGTGGCATTGTGTCCGTAGCGGTTCAGCCCGTTAGGTGCAACGCGTTCGGTCATCCAGAATCGGTATTCTTTCTCCAGTGTGGCTACAGCCCCGGCAAGCCATTGCTTGTCGTGGGTGGCTTCGTACAAGTCGCGCACCATCATGCTGGCATAAGGAGGCTGCGAGCGGTTGAGCAATGCCGTATGGGTGGCGTTTGGCATATATCCGAAACGCTCTATCATTGCCAGAATGTTGTCGATATTGTTCTTTGCCTGCTCCACATCGCCTATCTGAAGCAGTCCTTTGTTGGTGAAGAATGTGTCCCAATAGTACATGTTCTGGAAAGCACCGGTGATGCACGGCACGCTGTAAGGGTAGGGGAGCCCGAAGTTGGCTACAGTGTCGGTGTGACACACACGCACTGTCTTGGGCATGTTTTGTCTGATGAATTCATCCACTTTTGTGGCGTCGGTGCTTTGTCCGAACGCCTCAGTAGTGGTTGTAATCATCAATGCAAGGAATAACAGTTTTGTTATAGGTGTCATATTGGTGAGTTTTGTTGGTTGTCGTGATTGGTGGGAACAAATATGCACCACCGCCTTCGTGGAAACACCTGGCGGTAATGCATATTCAATGCCTCACAAAGTTACTGTAATTTAGCGTATGCTTGTTTGCTTGATTGTACCGAATTATTTGCTATTTGCAGTGCAGATGAGGCTCGGCTATTGTTTCATTTGTTTCAACGGACTGTCGACAGGGGCTCAGGACCATCGAGAGTGGGTGTAACCGGCAGTATGTTGCCTTTCTTGTCGAATGTCAGGCGGTCGATGCACACTTCGCGATGTGTGCCGGGCCCTTTGCCGGGCCGAATGAAGTTCTTGTTGATGCGATGGTACACTATGCGCCATTCGTCGGTGCCCGGTATTTGTATTACCGAGTTGTGGGCTGTGCCGAAGATGCCAAGCTCGGGCTCTTGCTTGAGGATGGTCGGGTTGGCGGCAACTTCAATCTTGCCCAGCGGTGATTTCGCTGTGCCATAGCACACATGGTAGTTGGGCGAGCCGGTATCGTCGACCGACCACATGAAGTAGTAGCGGCCTTTGCGGTAAATCACGTATGGGGCTTCGCGGTAGGCCCATGTGTCGAGCGTTCCGCCTTCGGGCGTCATTACGGTTATGGTTGATGGCTTTATCGACATCAGGTCGGCATTCAGTTCGGCACCGGCCATGTAGCCGTTGCCCCAATACAGGTAGTGTTTCTTGCTCTTCGGGTCGAAGAACACATCAACGTCGATTTGCTGTCCGTGTCCTGTCGGCGATTCGCTTACTATCGGTGCTCCGGCATCGACAAACGGTCCGGTTGGGCTGTCGCTGACGGCAACGCCAATCTCCTTGCGCTTGCCGGCATCGGCGCTGAAATATAGGTAGTAGCGATACGAGCCGTCGCGCTGTTTCACCTCGATGGCAGCCGGAGCCCATGCGCTGCCGTAAGCCCATTTCACTTGGTCGCTCTTAACGTCGAGCACTAAGCCTTCATCGGTCCAGTTTATAAGGTCGGCCGATGAGAAAGCGTTGAAAGTGTAGCCGCTCCATCCGGGCTGGCCGCAGTTGGTGCTGTAGATGTAATATCTCTTTGTCTTGTTTGAGTATATAATCTCTGGGTCGGCATGGAAATCGGGAAGAATGGGGTTGCGATGGTTGCCGTAATGGGCAATGAGACGTTCCTTCTCGGCTTGGGTGATAGGGATGATGGTGCCGTGGCGTGGAGTGAATCGGCCCGAGGTGGCTGTATTCTGCACAAATGTGAATGTCTTCAGGTCGTTGCTCTTGCAGAACTGGTAATGTCCGTCAGCATAGCAGTCGTACATTACTATCCACGATGTTCCGTCGATGCTTTGGCACACGCCCACTCCTTCAACGGCTTCCTGAGTCTGGTCGACGTGTGCACTGTGCTTGGTCCATTGGCTTCCATCTGGTGTACCGTTGGGTGCGGTGAGGGTTTTCGATGTGGCTTGGAATATTCCGCGGCCATCCTCGCTCTTGTAGAACAGATGATAGAGCTGGTCGGACGGGTTATACACAATGTCGCCGTCGATGGTCGACGTACCGTTGTCGAACAGGAAACGTGGCTCGCCAATAAGGTCGGTGAAGTCATCGTTGACGTATGAATAGTAGATACGGTCAAACGAGCCGGGGTCGTCGGTTCGCAGCGAATAAAATACCATGTAGCGTTTGGCTTGATGGTCGTAGATGGTCTCAGGTGCCCACACGCGTGTCACGTTGCCCCACTGTTTGGGATATTTTGTCGGAAAATTCACTGTCGAGTGCTGCCAGTTTATCAGGTCGGTGCTTTTCATGAGCACCATGCCGCGGTTGCTTGCCCAGCCAAGCGACGATTTCATGTCGGTTATCACCATATAGAATGTCTTTCCGTCCTCGCATCGTAGAATGTGCGGGTCGCGGACACACTGGGTCAGGGCAATGGTGTCGCTCGAAATCACCGGATGCCCGCCGTTGAGTGGCTCGAAGTTATATCCGTCGTCGCTCAGGGC
>JBJEKE010000232.1:0-2738 GCA_051878475.1 Muribaculaceae bacterium
CGGCTTCATCAATCTGGGCCTTTATCTCGGCTATCCGAGGTGCGTTGGCCTCGTCGTCGGCATTCAGGTCCTTCAGCTCTTTGTTTAGCGCCTTTATGGTTCCGTTGGCTCCGGAATTCTTCTTGTTTACATAGTCGAAGAATTCCTTGATGCCAAACATATTTCCGTGGTCGGTCAGGGCTATGCCTTTCATTCCATCGGCTATAGCCTTGTCAACCAAAGCAGAAACAGATGCCTGGCCGTCGAGAACTGAATATTGCGAGTGTACGTGTAGGTGAACAAATGGTTGCATAAACTAAGGTATCTTGCTGTGAAGTTAATCAGGTGTAAAGTTACTATAATCGCCCGTTAATTGCAACACATCATCAACCATTAGTTATTAACAAGCAGCCACAAGATGCGGGCCATAGCCTCAGCACCTTGCGGCTGCTATCTATAGTGCAAATTATGATTATCGTGTAACAGCTGCCTTGACGCTTTTGCCGTCGAAATCAACCACATATATGCCTTTCGGCAAGGTCACATCAAACCGGTCTTCGTCTGATGTGCCGAGAAGTGTCCCTGCCACGCTGTAAATGCGCACCTGCATGCCTTGGGGGTTGACTATATGCAATCCGCCGTCAATCGGCACCTCGCGCTCACCCTCGGCAAACTGTGTGCGGCCGACGCCCGATTCCTTGGTAACGCCCAGCTTTATGTTATACAGATACAAGTACTCGTAATATGCCGGGGAGTATGCCTGGAACCCGTAATAATACACTCCACTGGCATCAACGGTAATCGGCACTGTAAACATGACGATGGAGTTATCGTCGTTGACAGTCGGGACTTCCGGGATATCAAGCAGTTCGGAGGCCATGGCATCGGCAGTCTTATATGTTCCGAGCATCACTTTCAACGATTCAAGGAAGTTATAGTTGCTCGACAACGCGCCGAATGTGAGTTCATATTCAGCACCCATCTCCGGATTCAGCGGCGGAGAAATCAGCCAGTCGTTGGCTGCCCCTCGGTAGTTGTACGGATAAAGAGCCGAGCATGAGGTTTCGTCGTACACCCAAGTGTAGCCGTCGTTGTTCTCGTCGCGCACCGAATAATAGTTATACATATCAGTCCAGTCGCCGAACACGCCGCCAAACGGTGGGTTGATTGGCGAGCCGATAACCTCGCTGTTCGACAGTTCGCCTTTGCAACGTTTTCCGTCGGCACACGAATACACTGCATAGATGTATCGGTTGAGTGTCGATGGAAGTGTTTCGCTCCATGTGCATTCAGTAACATTTTCGGCAACTGTCACCTCGCCGGGATAACGCACGATGGTGTAGGTGAGTTTCGATGCATCGAAAGAATATCCATTGACACCAATGGTCGGGGCCGACCATGTGAGTGTTGCAGTAAGGTCGGTGTCCGACAGTTTGATATCGGTGGGCGCTGCCGGCTCATCGAATCCTATGAGGAAACCGTAGTTCACCACCGGGCTATTTCCGGCATCGTTGCTTGCCACAATATCAAAATTATGCATGCGGTTTTCATTCGATGCCACTGCAAGGCTGATTCTTTCGCCCGGAGCGCCAGCGCCGCTATATTGTAATGAACCATCGATTTCGGTGAGCAAATAGTTTACATCACCATTAAGCGGCATGCCGCCGTAGGTGGTCGACGGAAGGTCGAACTTCAGCAAACCGCTGTTGGCTCCGGCACTCTCTGCCACATATTCAAAGTTGGAAAACAGAAAGCCCTACAGTAAGGCTGCCGGCATATATGGCTGGAGTAATAACGTACTCGCATTCTTGTCCGGGCTCATAGGGTATGAGAATCGGATAATCATAATCACCGGCTAAGATATCGGCATATAATTCACCCCTAATGCGTGCACCGTCGCAGTCATACACCGGATTTATCCATTTCACTTTCACTTTTTTCTCGCCCGACATCGGCACTAATGCCATTGCCGGCACCGATTCAGGCTTCTGTGGTGTAGTCTCAATAATTTTTACCGATTTCAGCGACACCACGCCATTTGCCGGCGGCATCTGCAAATGAAAGCCCACCGACAGAGTTCCCCGGTCGCCTATCGTGACATGGCTACGGCGAGTTACGATTCCGCTGTGATGGCTATACACCTCATGGCTGAGCGATTGGGCATCATCGGCCGATGTGCCTTCAACTACCTCGACGGTTACATCGCCAAACACACCTCGAAGCGATACCGCATATTCCAGAATGTAATCCTTGTTGGCTTCCAACGATATCGCGGGGCTGAAAAGCCAGTCGTCGGCACTCGAAGTTGTCGTATTACCCAAATATGCAATCCCCGAAAGATCGGGGGTTACTCCCCATGTCACTCCATCGCCATCGGAATCGACTGATGTCCAGCCTTGGGCCGAATCGCTGTCGGTAAACACATAGTTCTCCTCCACGCCGAAAGCCACAGCCGAACTCGCTAACAGTAAAGTAATTAAATAGTAAAAACGTTTCATTATTAAGATAATGATTGATATTATAGCATCATTAACAACAATTGTCAACACAATTAACAATTATTCTTTTACACATGCATCGCATTTCTACAATTATATGGCATTTTGAATTACTATTCCTGACTATTCCTGACATTTCAGGTACAACAATTAAGGGATGCACCAGGCAAACGCCCATGCATCCCTCTTTTACACTGTTGTGTATGAGTAACTTATCAGCTCTTTGCTTCCCAACCAAGTGCGCTGGCACCGAGAACGGCT
>JBJEKE010000233.1:0-11278 GCA_051878475.1 Muribaculaceae bacterium
CTGTGTTATTATCTGCACATCGTAATCCTTCTCGAGCGCAACCAGAAGCTTGTGCCCTTCGTTGGGCTCTACTTTCATCAGCTCGCGGCGGCGTTCGTTGTAGAATTGGTGTATCAATGCCGGATTTCGGGCAAAGCCTTCGGCGCTCGCCACTTCCATCACAGGATATTTGTCCCACAGGCCGCCGGCATCGCGGAATGTCGACAGTCCGCTCTCGGCGCTCATCCCGGCGCCGGTCGATACTACGATTTTCTTCATAGCTGTTTGTGTCTTATTTGTGTATATACACAAATTTACGCTCTTTATGCCGTAATTGCAACTGATTCTCACTCGAAATTCAGCCGCAATCCCACATTCAGGTTGAAGGTTACGGGATGCTCCTTGTAGATGGTGCGAACATTGGTGTTGTCGTCGAAATAGTAGCCTATACCGGGCTCTACATAGATGCCTACCTTGCGGCATAGCTTCACCTGCGCTCCGATGGCGGCATTCAGCGATGCCTGTATGTTTTTAACCTCGACTTCTTCGCGCTCTTTCGACTGCACCTTGCCGTTTACCACGTATTCAACGTCGGCATTGCCGCTCACGCACTTCTGTATCATTGCGCCGGCGCTGCCATACACCTGGAAGCGTCGGTTCTCCCACACTGTAACCACTCCGTTAACCGGTAGCCCGAGATAGTGCAGATGCTGGTGGCGCTGGGTGTTGTATGATTCGCTCCCTTCGCTGATGTCCGACGATAAGTAGCTGTAGTTCAATCCTGTTTCGATGGCGAAGCGTTGCGACAGGTTGTAGCGCACCATCACTCCGGTGGTTATCGGCTGGTGATGCTCTTCCTTGCTGTAGAGATTTTGCTGCTGGGTCATTATCTGCTGCAATCCGTTGGTCGAGCCGTAGCTCTGCAGTGGTGCACTGGCCAGATAGGCGCCGGGATGTCCGGTTGCCGACGATGTGGCCGGCATCCCGGATGCATACACGCGGGCGCTGAACCGACCTCCGTTGCCGCTCTTTATCTTGGGCAGGGCATAGTCGTTGCTCGCATCGGAGGTCTCTTCCAAGGGCTTGATATTGCGCCGGGAAGTTGATTCTGCGATTTCGGCAGTGTTGGTTTGTTCACCCGAGGCCGAGGCATTTTCGGGTGTAGATTGGCCCGACACGCTGTCGGGCATTGGTTGGTTTGAGGAGGTTACGGCTGTTGGTGCCGCGAATTTCTTGGCTGCCATCACGGGAGGCGTGGCTGGCTCTGATGCTGTGGCGCTGTGCGCCTGGGCTATCACAGCAGCCGGCTGGGCGGCCGGCAAAGCTGTTGCAGGCGTTTCGGCCGATGTCGGGGCTGCTGTAGTGGCTTCAGCCACCGAGATGTTAGGCGAAAGCACCTGTTCTATAGGCTGTTGGTCAAGCAGCAATGTGGCGCACACTACGGCAATAATAGCCAACACGGCTGCTGCGGCATATCGCCATATCGGCGATATCACCCGTCGCCGTGGCTCGGCTGCTGGCAGATGTTGTTCTATCTCGCTCCACACATCGCGTGGCGGCGCAGCCTCAAAGTCGTTTAGCTTCTGTTTCAGATGTTCCTCCCATTTATCCATAACTTAAGCTGATTGGTTTAGGTGTTCAAAAATTAAAGCGCGGAGCCTCGCCTTGGCTCGCAGATACTGCGATGCCGAGGTCCCCTCGCTGATGTTGAGTAATTTAGCTATTTCCCTATGGCTTTTCCCTTCAAACACATACAGGTTAAGCACCGTGCGGCACCCTTCCGGCAGCCGGTTTATCAGCGCAACCAGTGTTTCGGGGTCTATGTTGTCGATATCGTTGTCGTGGTGCTCATCGGCGAGTGTTTCGGCCTGGGGATTGTCGTCGAGCTGTTCAAATCGGGTGTGCTGGCTCAATATCTTCAGAGATTCGTTAACCGATATGCGACGAAGCCACGATTTCAGCGAGGCTACGCCCTTGAATTCGAAGCGCGATATCGACGACAACACTGCCACAAAGGTGTTCTGCACTGCGTCGCACACATCCTCGGGGTCGCTCAGGTAGCGTCGGCACACTCCGCCGACAAGGCCGCTGAACAGGCCGTAAAACTCTTGCATCGAGGCTCTGTTGCCCCGTGCTGCTGCTTCTGTCAGCTTTCTTGCCTCTTCGTCCGATATGTCGCGCATCGTTCTGAAAAATGGGGGCGGCGAGTGCGGGCTCACTGCCCCCGTTGACACTATCTGCCGGGTTTCTTTACCATTGCATAGCTGCGGGCCCGGCTGCCTGCGGCATGCTTCCAAAGTCTAACAAAAATAAAAACAATTATGATGATTTTCAAGAGTATCCGTTATTTCAACCGGAGTATGTCCAGACGTCCTCCGGCACCGGGCTTGAACGGCACGGTGGTCTGCCGTGAGCAATATTTGAATTTGTGCTCCTTCTGGCCTGAGAACGAGTTCCACTTAACGGTCAGCTCCACTGTTTCGCCGTTGGTGTCGGGCAGTAGGTCGTTAATCTTGAATGCGACCATGCCGTCGCCGTATTCGGTGCCTTCATCGCCGTGGGCATCATGGTAGAAGGTTACCACATACGGGTCGGTGTCATCTCCGCTGAGCATCAGGTTTACCTCGTGGGCTATGTTGGCGTGGCGTCCCCAAAGGGTGCGGAACCGCAACGTCAGGTAACCGTCCTCGGCTATCGTGGTCCAGTCGTTCACTATCTCTACCGGGTCGTTGCCGTAGCCTTCAACCTTGTATGGCACTGCGTCCTTGGTGCGGATGCTGTCAATCCAGTTGAGCTGAACCAGATGGTCGTAGGTGTCGCTCTGCATGTCGGTGGCCGAGATGTTGGCAAGGGCACGAACTTCCTTCTCCTTGTATGGCGATTCGGTTATGTTGATGGCTTGCACTGTGGTGTAGTCGTCGAGCTGCATGTAGAACTGCTTGCCGCCGTCAAGTGGCTTTACGGTCACCAGCGCGTTGTAAATCACTCCGCCGGTATAATAGATGTCGTCATCGTCGTCGCAGCTCTGCATCGGGGACATCAGCGCTACGGCTGTCATAGCCACCAGCATTGTCTTTGCTTTTTTCAATAGTAAATTCTTCATTTCAGTCTAATTTGTTTATTCTGGTTATTGTTCTCTGTTTTTTAATCTCTATTATAATAATCACGGCAATGCATTTGTCTTGCATTGCCGTCTTGTTAATTGTTGTTAATAATGTTTGTGTCTTTACATTCATCCTGCCACCGGTTCCGGTGGCGTGGATCATGATTCCATAGTATTTTCAATAATGTATTTTCTGTGCATACCAGTTATTCCTAAGGCTCTGTGAGACTAACTTAAATCTCGAATCAGTTTTTTAAGGCTTGCTTCAATCGATTGCCCCAAACAATCGCAGTCGGTAAATCGAGATTCAAAATTACCTTTTCATTTCCATCCCGATGGTCTAATTCTACAAATAAATTGTCTAATTCATAAATTACAGGTGTCTAACTCCTATAAATTAGACACCTGTAACTGCTTTTTAATGCTTTTGTTCAGCTGTTTGCCGTTTTTCTTTCCATTCCTTGGGCGACATACCGCTCTTGTCGTGGAATATGTTGTAGAGCTGTCCGCGCGACGAGAATCCGCACTCCGCCGACACCGTTTCGTTGCTGTATTCGGGATGCGATACCATTATCCGCTGTGCTTCGCTAAGTCGGATGTTCGACAGCCACACCCGGAAAGTGCACTGCTCGTTAAGCTGGAAATATATGGTGAGCTCGCGGCGGCTTATCCCTATTCGCCGCGACAGCGATGCCAGTGTGGTAGAACTGTCGCGGAATCCGCCTTGCCCACACCATTGCTTCAGCAAGTCGCTTATCTGCGCTATCTTGGCGTTGCTCAGCGGTGCTTCGATGCCGGAATGTATGGTGCTGCCGGCGGTTGCTTCATTTTCCTGGCTCGATTCGCCGTTGAACAGCCCGATTTCTTCCGGTTCGATAACGAAGCCTATTGCCACAAAACTCATCACAAATACAAACAGCCCAATCAGCACCAGTGGTGCGGCAATAAACAGCATCTGTGTGGACACTATCACGGCAGTAGCAAATGCCGCGCTGAGAGCCAACAGCAGAAATCCGGCATATATGTAGGCGCGGTAGGGCATCATGTCGCCGCCGGTGTTGGCGGCTACTACGCTGTATTTCCGTCGTATTTGTTTTATCGGCGAGACGATGAAGTAGCCGAGAATCACGTAGTACAGAATCAGCATCACATACATCGTTATGGGCATGTGAAGGCTGCCGTAGTACACCCAGCCGGCTATGAACACGCCGAGTATCAGCAGATAGCCAACTGCTCCGATACCCACGTAGTGCCTCACCGAGTATTCGCGACATTCCATGTAAAGAAGCGACAGCGACACCAGAAACGACACCGGCGCGTAGAACAGTATGTTCACCACGGCTCCCGCATCGTCGCCTTGCGCGCGTATGCCATAGTGCATCTGAAGAACGTAGTGCACACACAGCAGAAGCATCGCCGCCACGAGCATCCAACGCGACCGTTCGTAGTTCCTGACGGTCCATTTGGTGAACAGACGTGAGCTCACCAATATCAGTGCCAGCACAGCGGCCACAAGCATGCAGCTGTGCTGCAACAGATGAAGCGATGTATACATATCCTTAAGTATCAATGTGCTACAGGCGGCGTATCTTGATTCCCGAGAGCATGCTGTTGCCGTTTATACGGTTGAATTTCACCTCTATCTTGCCGTCGGTGTTCTCCACCACATAGCGGTTGCGGATGGCTTGCAGATAAGTGCCGTTTTCGGCCGGGGCAAAGGCGCTCTGTACGGTGCAGCCGCATATGTTGATGTCGAATCGGCTGAGTGTCACGGCATTGTCGGGTGTACGGGTGTCGAGCAGATATGCCTGCGGCTTATGCTGGCGCGAGGCGTCGCAGAACAGCAGTTCCACCTCGTAGGTGCCTCTCGGGGCATCGATGCAGTAGCCCTCTGGGTTAACCACCGATGTCTGATACACCGGGCCGTCGACGGTGCCAATCACGGTCTGGTTGGTCCAAGAGGTGCTGCCGCCTGTGTAGCCCCAGCTGCCGGGCCGGTATTCGTGGTCGGCGAGCCACGTTAGCCCCGATGTGGCTGAGGTGACCGAGCAGTTGCTCCCTACGTTGATGGCAAGCTCTTCGCCACGGTCGAGCTGGGGCAGTGCGCGATATTCAACCATGGTGGCATCGGATATTCGCCGGCCGCCGTAGATGCCTTCGGCGCTCACTGCTGTGGTGCCTTCTGGCAGAACCACGTCGAACACGGCGTTGCAGTTCTCGGTTGCCTTGCGTCCAACACTCTTTCCGTCGATTTTCAGCTCCACTTCGGGTGCGTTGCTGTATACTTTTATCTTTTGCGGCGCTCCTACGGCTCCAATGTAGTATTGGCGGTCGCGGGTGGCTATGTGGATTACTCCGATGTCGTGGCGCCACATCGATTTGAAGTAGTAGAACACGTCTTTCTGCCGGCGGTTGTTGTCAACCAGGCCTTTGTTGTTCACAAACTGCATCGATTCCTGGCGGCTGGCCACGTTGAAATCGATGAAGTTCCAGTAGTTGCCGCCGCTTATGAACGGTAGTTTGTTGATGATAGGCAGATAATGCTCAACAAACTGCTGCTGATATTCGATGCTGAAGTCGGCGCTGCGCGGTGCATCGGAGTGGATGCGGCGGTCGCTGCCGGCGCCCCATTCGCTGATTATCATCGGCACATCGGGATATCGGTCGTGCTCTTCGCGGCAAAAGCGCTCAAAATTGGCCATGTCGCCGCCATACCAGCCGATGTAGAGGTTCCATCCTGCCACGTCCACTATCTTGTTGAATTCCAACTCGTTGTATCGCTGGCTATGGTGAAATGCCATCACCGTGGGGCGAGTGGGGTCGAGGCTCCTGACGCGGCGGTCGAGCCGACGGGCCAGCACTTGGGTGCGCTGTTTGGCGGCTTCCCATTCGGGGTCTTCGCTCTTGACGGCGTGCAAGAGTATCTCGTTCATGTAGCCCCAGAGTATTATCGAAGTGTGGTTGCGGTATTGGCTCACCATTTCGGTTACTATCTTCTCGCAGTTGTCGTCGTGCTTTGGGTTGGCGGGCACATAGTCAACTGTAGGTATCTCTTGCCACACTAACAGGCCCATCTCGTCGCAGGCATCGAGCACGGCGCGGTCCTGCGGATAGTGGGCAAGGCGAAGGAAGTTGGCGCCCGATTCCTTTATCAGGGCTATGTCGCGGCGATGCACCTCATCGTCAACAGCCCAGCCTACAGGCAATTGGTCCTGATGGCGGTTTACGCCGTTGAGCTTGTAGGGCTTGCCGTTGAGGCTGAAGCCGTTGTGGCCGTCGAAGCTGTACCACCGCATTCCCACCTTGTTTACCACCGAGTCAATCACCTCGCCGCTCTTGGCGTCGGCAATTTCGGTTACCAACCGGTAGAGGTAGGGGTGTTCGGGGCTCCACAGCTGCGGTGTGGCTATGCGTGGCAGCTGCATGGCAGCGGTGTCGGTGGTGCCGGGCTTCAGTTTCAGCTTTGTCGATGCTGTGGCGCACAATTTGCCCTCGGCATCGGTTAATCGGTTGGTTATCTTTATGTTGCGGCGTTCCGAGGCGTCGTTGGTTATCTGTGCTTTCACGCTCACCGTTGCGCTTTCGGCATTCACTTCCGGGGTGGTTACCAGCACTCCTCCCGAGCCGTTGTCGGCCATGTCGAAGTGCACCAGCGGCACCGCTTCGAGCCACACATTGCGGTAGATGCCGCCCCAGAAGGTAAAGTCGGCCGACAGGGGTATCACGTCCATGGTGCCGTTGTCAACCTCCACATCGATGATGTTAACCGGCCGCACCACCTCGGTGATGTCGACGTTGAATGCGGTGAAGCCGCCGATGTGGCTGCACAGGTGCTTGCCGTTGACGCTCACCTCGGCCTGTTTGCTCGCGGCCTCAAAGCGCAGATAATAGCGGTGCTGGTTATCGATATTGTTGATAATCAAGCGTTTACGATATACTGCCTTGCCGCGGTAATAGTTTGGC
This sequence comes from Muribaculaceae bacterium, assembly GCA_051878475.1. Classification (GTDB taxonomy): domain Bacteria; phylum Bacteroidota; class Bacteroidia; order Bacteroidales; family Muribaculaceae; genus SFRY01. The sequence goes on from JBJEKE010000233.1 coordinate 7,046, forward strand.
GTGCGGTAGGCGTCGGTGTTGTAGGTGTGTGGAATGTTCACCGATGTAAAAGTGGTGTCGGCATCAAGGCGGAATTGCCAGTCGGCATCAATGGTGCGTCGGGTGTGTGTAGCGGCCGATAGGGCCGTTGTTGCTGCCAGAATCAGGGCTACGACTGCGCTGGCTGCCGCTATCCGTCGGTGCGACCGATTCGGCTTGTTTGCATGGCGTTTCATTGTCAGGTATGTATAAGTTTCAATTATTAGGTTATGCAAATATATTGCTTTTTTTGTCAATGCGGAGGTTCAAGGGGCTGAAATTGTGATATTTTGGGTTCATAACGATTGAATCACGAACACTACGAGGGCAATCAGAAACACTATCGTCACCATCAGCATCACATACAGCAGCGAGAGCACCGAAGCGTACAGTGCGAGCAGTGCTACCCGCTTGCCGAGCTTCTTCTTGCTCGAGGGAAACGCGCGGCGGGCCGCCATCAGGCTCACGATGCCCCAGTAAAGCCATTTCATCCAGTCGAGGTCGATGCTTCTGAATATGGCGTCGAACGGCAGCACTATCAGGCTCACGGCATAGTAGGCCGACAGCATGTAGCATCCGGCAACCATGTATTCCACGCTGTTGAACCGTCCGCTGCCGGCGCGGCGGAAGGCGAGACGCACCGATACGAGCACCGGAACCATCAGCACCAGCGCGGTGATGCCGGGGTTGGATATCAGAAAGTTGAAGGTGGCTTCGAAGGTGGCAACAAACGGCGAACTGCTGTCGATGCTTATCTTGGGGTCGGCTTTGCCGGGCATCAACCAGTGGGTGAACAGTAGGCAGTAGAATGCCAGCAGCATCAGAAGCATCACCGGCGAGGTGTAGCGCACACGTTTCCCTTGCAGATACTCCGATATCACCTTCCATGGCCGCAACACCACATCGCGGCAGGTGCTGAAGAATATGCGGTTCACCCGCAGTATGCTGCTGGTGGTAAGGTTGGTAAATGTGGCTTTGTTAAGTCGCCTCACCGATGTGCTTTGCCCGCAGTGCGGGCAAAAGCGGTCGGTGCACGTGGTTCCGCAGTTCAGACACTGCAGTTGCCGGGTCTGTTCAGTTGGTTTTTGCTCGTTTTCGTTCATTTGCCTATTCAATTACAGCAGCGAAACCTCCACCGGGGGCCATGTTGATGGTAAGGGTGGACGATTCCACTTTGCCTTGGGCGCGACGGTAGTCGGTGGCATTGCGTTCGGCATTGATGCCGTCGGCCATGGTGGTTATGCTGTGGCCCACGCACTCTTCGGGCAGCTCTACGCTGATGCTGCGGCTCTCCCAGTCGGTGAGGGCGCCCACATACCATTTTGTACCTTTACGGCGTGCCACCACCACATATTTGCCTATTTCGCCGCCGAGGGTGCGGGTCTCGTCCCAAGTGGTGGGCAGCGAGGCTATGAAGTCGATGGTCTCCGATTCGCGGTCATAGTTCGACGGCGAGTCGCAAAGCATGTTGAGCGGCGATTCAAACACCACAAACTCGGCCACCTGCCGGCAGCGGGTGCCTTGGCTCATAGGATGGTTGTTGTTGGCCTTGAATTCTTTGCGGGTGGCATTGCGCATAGCCCCTTGGGTATAGTCCATTGGGCCGGCCACCTGGCGGATGAAGGGCAGAATCACGTCGTGACGAACCATATCGACGTCGCTCTTGGCCCACTTCATCTGCTCCAGACCATACACAGCCTCAAAGTTCACCACGTTGGGATAAGTGCGGTTGAGTCCCATCGGCTTGGCGCAGCCGTGATAGTCGATGAGTATATGGTGGCGGGCACAAACATCGGCAATGTGGTGCATACCGCGGGTTATCAGCTGGTCGTCGCGGTTCAGATAGTCGATTTTAAAGCCTTTTGCCCCTTTCTTGGCGTAGTATTCAATAATGTGGTCCACATTGTCGGCAATGGCGCCATATCCGGCCCAAAGTATTATGCCCACACCCTTGCTGTTGGCATAGCTGATAATCTTGTCGATGTCCACCTCGGGCACCACGCGGCGCAGGTCGCGGCTGCCGCGCTCGGTCCATCCGGCGTCGATAACCAGGTATGGGATTCCGCGGCGTGCCGAGAAGTCGATGAAGTGCAGATAGGTGTCGGTGTTCACCCCGGCTTTGAAGTCAACGCCGCGAAGGTCGCAGTTGCTCCACCATTCCCACGATGCCATGCCGGGCTTCACCCAGCTGTCGTCGCCGATGGCCGAAGCCCCGGCAAGGCGATACACCATGTCGGTCGACACCAGCTCGCCGTCGTTGCGGGCCACTATCAGCGCGCGCCACGGGAAATCGCGCTCGCCGCGCTTCAGCAGGTTGTAGGGGGTGTCGTCGCAGCGATAGATATAGTCGTGGAACTCCATTGCGCGGTCCTCAAGGTCGTATTTGCCGCCCACTTCAATCTTGCTGGGATATGGAGTGTGGTGCCCCTCTATTTCCCCTTTGCGGCCGGTGGCAAGGCCGAACATTCCGGGATAGTCGGCCACATCGCTCTCGGTAATGCACAAGCGCCTACCTTCGGCAAGCTCTGCCACGAGAGGGGTGAGCACCAGATTGTCGGTGCGCATCTCGCTCACCCGGCAATGGGTATATTGGCTCTGCTGGTCGGTGAAATACTGTGCCGACATAGGCACCGACAGCCCCGTACGGTTTTCCCGGTTGTGGATATATCCCACCCACACCGGTGCGTCGTCCGGCAGACGGAACCTGGCCACCTCACGGCGTAGAGTGCGCTCCACATACACCTTGCCGCTAAAGCGGTAGGCCAGGCCGTCGTTGTAAAGTCGGAACGTCACGCGATAGCCTCCTTTGCGGCCGCTCACCGTCAGTTCGTTGTAGCGGTGGCTCGCGTGGCTGTATTTATACAGATGTGTGGAGTATTCATCGGTTCCGCTGCGGCGGCTCACGCCATAGCGCTCGCCCTTGCCGCCCCAGATGGCTCCGTCGGCCCATTCCATGGCGGCCCGGCAATGCTCAACAATCTTTACTGCACCATCGCTAAGGCTATAGCTGATACTGTCGCCCAATTCGATGCTGCAACGTAGCCGCTGGTCGGGCGACGTCAGTTCATACACTTTTGCTGTGGCACTCGCAACGCCCATCAGCAGCATTGCAGCGAAAACCAGGATAGATACACACTTTTTCATCATTTTTTATTGTCAGAGTTAGGTAGATCGAATAATTTGGTTGGGGAAGGCAGCCGTAGCAGCCTGATACATAATACAAATAGGTATAATTTAGAGTTAATATTCGTGTTAAGAGCAAATTAAGGCAAGCCCCAACGCGCCCGCCAATAATTTGATTGCTAAGATACTACAAAAAACACATAATCATAGCAATCCCCCCTCCAAAAATCGCAGTTATTGAACTTTGGGTTGGTGATGATAAACACGAACACAGAAATTATCGACAGCTCTTTTTTCGAGCCATGGGCAAGTCCGGTTATCCCTTTTTTCCCTTAGGCTGGGGGCGAGGCGCCCGATATTGCCGATTTTCATGTTCAAAGCGCTTGGCGTCCGTCCGATGATTTTGGCATATTCAATCACCAGCGGATGTGTCTTTCTACTGCTTTTGAAAGGTATTTTGCAGTACAGATTGAAAGCAATTATCGTTTCTTCACGAGTCCAGTCGCCCATTGTGTTTCCTGATTGTGAGTAATACAAAGATACATTATTTATAATGAATTGCAAACCAAGAGTTCGCTTTTCTGTCGGCCGCTTCCTTTGCTCCCACAAAGATACAATTTCGGCAGCGCCCCACATAGCGAAAACCGCCACTACCACGCCGCGGTGCCACCCGCAGCGCCCTGAAAGGTCAAGGACATATGAAAACGCTGTCACCAACCCATTTTGGATGCCACCCGCAGCGCCCTGAAAGGTCAAGGGCATATGAAAACGCTGTCACCAACCCATTTTGGATGCCACCCGCAGCGCCCTGAAAGGTCAAGGGCATATGAAAACGCTGTCACCAACCCATTTTGGATGCCACCCGCAGCGCCCTGAAATGGGCAAGGGCATTTGGACACGCTGTCACCAATCCATTTTGGATGCCACCAACAGCTACTGCCAACGGGCTAAGCCCTTGGTAATGGCATCTGAAAGATGCGAAACAGCCCGCTAGTGGGCTGTAGATAGCCGTGGGTGAGATGGCCATAAAGCCAAAATGTATCGTCCTGAAATTAGTTGACTCGGAAATGGTTAAAAAATATTGTTGATTAC
>JBJEKE010000234.1:0-2704 GCA_051878475.1 Muribaculaceae bacterium
CATCACCTACCCTATTTCGTTATCGTTTGCCTATTCCACATATGGGTGGGGCATTCTGCTGCGTGACAATGAGTTTGCAGCACTGCTTCACATGACAGATTTCTCCGACACAACATTATACCAGCCCCTACCCGACCATCGCTTGAAGGTTTTGAAAGAGCATTACATTGAGAACAAGCGTATTGCCGAAGGCGACATTGTGAGGGTTGAATATTCCGATTTCGACGAAATAAGCAAGGTGCAGAAACTGGTTGAATCGGCCTTCAACCATCATGGTGGCTCAATAATCTACCACCTCGATTCGCTTAACATATCAAGATATACAAACGAACAGATTAACTCAATATACACCGGAAAATGAAACGATACTACATGCTGCTGATAGCCATAGCAGCTTACATAAACATAACAAAAGCCTGTGGCCCGTTCGACAGAGCCTATCTGGCCGACGAGTATTACAAGCTGCATTTTGCCGAGGCAATGTACGCACTGGAGCAAACTGTCAGCAAATCGACAGACCCCAACGACAAGGCCGAAGCGATGCTGAAATATGCATACGGCATGAAGAATTCTGTCGGAATTGATTGCTGGCCTCACACGAGCTATTATTGGGGCAATTTCGATTGCTATCCATTCTACAGCAGAAGTGTCAAGGGAAATATCGAGAAGATAACCAGAAAGTATGCACAGATAAAAGAACGTGCGTTCACGCTGTTCACCGACCGGGAACGTGCGGCCAATGCCTACAACGAATGGAAGATGTATAAAACGCTGGTTGACAGATATCCCGACACCAAGGCCGCCCAATACGTGAAAGGGCACTGCGATGTCCTGCGCGATTATCGGATTCGGCCTGCACAACATCCGAGAGTTTACCGCCAGGGGCAAGAGTATTAATGAATTAATGGATTAATGGATTAATGGATTTAGCGTATGGGATCAATAATAATTATCTTATTTCCAGTAGTGTTCGTGATTCATGAACTCGAAGAGATACTGATGCTTGATAAGTGGAAATCAGGAAAATGTGAGATGCTCAGCCACAGGTATTCGGCCATAGCCCGAATGGTATCGGCAATGAGCCAACGCGGATTTGCAGTGATAGCAGCAGAAGAGACAATGCTGATAATTGCAGCCACAGCCGTTGCCCTTTATGGCGGATGGCAAACAGGCTGGTACGTACTGTGCATCGGCGCCGGGGTGCATCTGCTGGTTCACATCGGGCAGTGCATAATCATGCACGGCTATGCGCTGGGAGCGCTTACAGCCATTATAACATTGCCTTATTATATAACTGCATTGATACAGAGCAGCACTGCATACACCACTGCTGAAACGTTGTGCATAGGAGTTTGCGGATGTGCAGTTGTGGTTATAAACCTGATTGCGATGCACAGTGCCGTTCGACGCATGGGTATATAAAATAAAGTTCCGGCAAAAATGATTTTGCCGGAGCCTTTATTCTTTCGATAAAAAAAGATTATTACTTCTTTGCAGCTTCCAAAGATGCTTTGCGGAATTCCTTCATAAGCTTTTCGAGTTCGAGAGAAGCCTTACGAGCGCGAGTACCGGCAGCTTTGTTACCATTTTCCAATTGAGCAGTTGCATCTTTCTTAAAAGCAGCTACGAGAGCATCAGCTTTTTCCAATAATTCTTTCATCAGTGATTGTATTTAAAGTTAGACATTAATTTGTTAACAAATATACGAATAATTTTTATTTCCTATAAAAAAGAAAAATATTTTTGAGAAAAATAATGAAAATAATGAGATTTTTTCGATATAAAACGGGGAATGAGCAGGAACAGATGAATACATCAACGCAAATATGGATTAAAACCTGCCTCATCGCCGATGGTAGTGGTTCCGCCATGTCCTGGGCACACAAGGGTTTCGGCAGGCAAGGTGAGAAGCTTGTTGCGAATTGATTCGATTAGTTGCCGATAATCGCCACCAACCAAATCGGTGCGGCCAATGCTGCCATCGAACAGGACATCGCCTGTAAACACTACTCCGGATGAGGCACAATAGAAAGCCAATCCTCCGGGCGAATGGCCCGGCACGCTGAGCACCAGAATCTTCTCGTCGGCAAGGGTTACAACATCGCCATCGGCAACCACAGCGTCGATGACAACCTGTGGCATTTCTTTCTTGATTCCGAAAAGGGAAGCCTGCGCCTGTGTCTTGAGGCCAAGAGGCTGTTCGGCCTCGGAACAATACACCTTCACATCATATTTCTGACGGAGATGACTCACGCCAAACATATGGTCGATATGCATATGAGTGAGTAGCACACGGGTGATTATCAAGGAATTGCGAGCGATAAATTCGTCGACCTCAGACTTTTCGTTGTCGGTATACATTCCCGGGTCGATAATAATAGCCTCGCGCGAAGCCTCGTCGAAAAGGATGTAGGTGTTCTCGCCGAACAGATTCACTTGAAAACGGGATACCTTCATTGCGATGTTATTTTGATTGAATGGGCAAATATACCACCTTCTTAGTTTCGAAGAAAGGCTCGTCGAACCAATTGTTTAGCTGCTCTACGAGCACCGAACGACGATAATTGTGGATTTCGGAATCGAGTTCGCCACCCTTAAGGCATATAAGGCCGTTAGGGAGCGAATTAATGCACTTGGCATCGATAAGGGGGTCCATAGTTAAACCAATGACCTGCATGTAATTGGCTACCTGATGGATAGGAAA
>JBJEKE010000235.1:0-2697 GCA_051878475.1 Muribaculaceae bacterium
GTAAAAGGATGGGTTATGCCAATGATTGATTATGTGGCGCAGTTCGATTTCAGTGATGAAGGGGTTTTTAAGACTCTTGACGCTTACGGACGTATTCACTTTAAGGATTATGCAAATATAATGATAGGTCAGATGCGTATGCCATTCAGTGTAGATGCTACACGTGGCCCTCATTTGCTATATTTTGCCAACCGTTCGTTTGTTGCAAAACAGGTTGGTAATGTTAGAGATGTTGGTGTAAAGCTAACTTTAATGCCTTTCAACCTGCCGTTGTCGATGGAAATAGGTGCATTCAACGGAACAGGATTCAGTGGACAGAAACAGTGGAAGAAAGATTTTGCATATTCAGGAAAGATAAACTATAAACTTGGCAATGTGAAGTTCGAAACCGGATTTGAGAGTGTCATACCTGATTCTGTAAGAATGAACATTTTCGATACATCTGTTTCGTGGAAATGCGACCGTTGGTTTATCGAGAGCGAATATATGAACAAGCATTATTCCCGCAACATGTTTGACAATGTGAATGCATATACTGTTATGGTGAATTACACGTTACCGTTGCCAAAAGTGTTTAATTCAGTTACTTTTGGCAGTCGATTCGATGGCATGGACAATCACAGTAATGGTGTAAGAGATGATTCCGGACGTCTTATTATAAATGATGTTGCAAGGAAACGATTAACATGTGGTGCGACATTTAGCTTTGAAAAACTATTCAGGGCCGATTTGCGTATTAATTATGAGAAGTATTTCTATGACGATGACGCAATAGTCAAAGAGTCAGAACAGGATAAAATTGTGATGGAATTGATGATTCATTTTTAGATATGGGTGACTACAGAATTTTGGTTGTTGATGATGAAAAAGCAATATGCGATGTTTTGAAATTAAATCTTACGTTTGAAGGCTACAAAGTTGATGTGGCTTATTCAGCTGAAGATGCATTGAGGCTAGATTTATCCCATTATTCTCTTTTTATACTCGATGTGATGATGGGAGAAATGAGCGGGTTTGAACTTGCAGCGCATATCAGAAACTCGGAATCGGCAAAAGATGTCCCGATAATATTCTGTACGGCAAAAAGTGGCGATGATGATTTGGTGAAAGGATTCGACACCGGAGCCGACGACTATATAAGAAAGCCATTCTCGATGAAGGAATTGATGGCACGTGTGAAGAATGCACTGAAGCGAACCCAGCTTTCGCCCCGAATTCTTGAATATCGAGGTATAAAACTTGATAATGACAGCCGACTATTTTCTATTGACGGAGAAAAGGTTGACTTGACGAAGAAGGAATTTGAATTGATGAAGCTATTCCTTACTTATATGGACCGAATATTCACTCGTGAAGAAATCCTCGACAACATTTGGGGTAAGAATATATATGTGGTTGACCGCACCATCGATGTCAACATCAATAGGTTGCGCAAGAAACTTGGTGTTTATGGCAAAAATATAGAGACTAAACTGGGATATGGGTACGGATTTTTTAAATAGTGGAGTAAGGTATCAGAAACGATTGTTTTTGTTGATAATTGTTTTCACTTGGGTACTTGCGTTGTCTTTCTTTGTTATACAATATGTAAGGGAGAAGGAGTATAAGGTCAATCTTCTGAATGAAAAGCTACAAGACATCAATCACATGCTAATCTCTCAGATTGATGTCGACTCGATAAACGGCAATTTCGCTGACATGGGGTTCCGGTTTGTGCAGCCATCTGATTCGTTGCGCATAAGCATTGTGCTGATGGACGGGAGTGTAGTATATGATTCCAACAACGAAACTGTAAAAGAAAACCATCGTAACAGGCCTGAAATAAGTAATGCCATAAAGAATGGGGAGGCATACACCATATTACGCCAATCGGCTGTCGACAATTCCGAGTATTTCTATTCGGCAACATTGGCCAACGGTTATATTGTAAGAACCGCTATCCCATATAATCAGTCGGCACTCAATGATATGCTTAAAATCGACACGGCCTATATATGGATAACGGTGTTTATTGCTGTGGTGCTGTCGATAGTGGCATACTTCGCAAGCTGTCGGATTGGCATGAGTATAAAACTGCTTCGTGATTTTGCAGTTAAGGCAGAGAAACGCAAACTGAAGGACAATGAGAAATATGATTTCCCAAACGATGAGCTGGGTGAGATATCGTCGCATATAATTAATATGTATCGCGACCTGAACAAGGCGTTGCTCGAGCGGGACAAGTCGATGAACGATTTGATTACCGAGGAACGTGAAAAGAACCGCATAAAAAATCAACTTACAAGTAATATCAATCACGAACTAAAAACCCCTGTTCACACCATCCAGGCTTGTATTGAGACCATAATAAATAATCGATACAGGATGAACGAGAATCAGGTGGATGAACTGATGCGCACCTGCCATGACAATGTCAAGCGTCTGTGCGACTTGTTGCGCGATATAACCACTTTGACCGATATCAACGACAATTCTTGTCAGATTGCAAAAGAACAATTGAACGTGAGCAATCTGGTGGCTTCGGTATGTCGGGATATATCATCGCGTCAGGCCGAGCATTCAATAAGAATAAACAATTATCTGCCTGATGGTATTGAGATATCGGGCAATAAAAGCCTTGTCGAATCTATATTCAGCAATCTGATAAATAATGCAGTTCTCTATTCTGGCGGACGAGATATATTTATAAAGCTGAAA
>JBJEKE010000236.1:0-2697 GCA_051878475.1 Muribaculaceae bacterium
TCAAGGGCGCAGTGGAATATGACCCTGAAAAGATTGACTTAGACATGGCGAACCCTGACACCGGCTATTTCACAAGGAAAGGGGAAGGCGCAGTTACTGAAATCATTGCTGACACCGACGCAGATGCCGATGCACCCGTCGAGGTGTTCAACCTGCAGGGTGTGAAGATTGCCGATAGTACCGATGGCCTCGATGCCGGCATCTACATCGTCCGCCTAGGCAAGAGCGTAAAGAAGATAGCCATACCATTCACTAATCGATAATAATCCGCAACACGGTCTGATATTAGAGTGCCTGGGCATAGCGTCCCGGCACTCGCTTTTTATTCCCTCAAGCATTTGTTAAAATGGAAATGTTTTGATGGTAAATCGCTAACAATCGCTATCTTTATGTCCATGAAAAAGAATATTACCATATTGTTGTTGCTATTGATTGCAGGCATCAGTGCCGCAGCACAGGATTTTGCACGAGGCGCTGACATCAGTTGGGCCACAGAAATGGAGGCCGATGGCCGTAAATTCTACACGAGTGAGGGCATTGAAACCGACGTTTTCGCTCTGATGAAACAGATTGGTATGAACGCCATCAGGCTACGGGTATTTGTCGACCCCGAAGGCTACGGCTATGGGCCGTGGCGCGACAAAGCCGACGTTGTGGCTAAGGCCATGCGGGCCAACGCCCAAGGGCTAGATGTGATGATCGACTTCCATTACAGCGATTTCTTCTCCGACCCCGAGCGTCAGAATGTGCCCCAGGCATGGGAGGGATTCTCCATGGAACAAGTGAAGGAAGCACTCGCCAATCACACTGTCGATGTGCTTCAAGCCTTGAACGACGCCGGCATCACACCGAAGTGGGTTCAGGTGGGCAACGAGACTAACAGCGGAATTGCCATAGACTACGGAAAAATCGATTGGGACAAATCGGGGGCATCGCGCTTTGCAAACTATACCCTGCTGAGCAACGCCGGATACGATGCAGTGAAATCGGTGTTCCCCAATGCACTGGTGATTGTGCACCTCGGCGGCACCGAAAATGCGAAATGGTTTTTCCCCGATTTCATTGCCTCGGGCGGCAAATTCGATATGATAGGGCTGTCGCACTACCCTACCGAGGACCAATGGGACAGCACTCTCGCATCGGCCAACTGCAGCAATGTGAATGCCGAGAAATACGTAGCTGATGCCATCAGCCACTTCGATGTGCCGGTAATGATATGCGAAACCGGATTCGACGTATCGAAGCCGGCTCTTGCGCAGCGTGTGATGATCGACCTGTTTAACCGCATGACAGCCATCGAAGGCTGCGCCGGCATTTTCTATTGGGAGCCGGAGGTCGACGGAAGTTGGAAACCTGCATACTACGACCAGATAGAATGGAATGCCTACGGAAAAGGAGCTTTCACCTCCGACGGACGTCCGACCAAAGCCCTCGATGCATTTGGCGGCAAGACTGTGCCAGATGAGCAATATCCGGCATTGCTCGGCATCTATGCCACCGATTATTCCACACTTCTCGCCACGCTGCTTCCGGGGAACGGAACCGACGGCGTATATTCTGCGCAGCTCAATGCCACTGAACCATGGATGAACTTCGTGATTCTCGATACCGAAAACGGCGTGTGGTATGGCACCGACCCTGCCAACAAGACACTGCTGTCGTCAGCTTCCGACAAGTGGAACATCTGGATTGACAGCCAGCAGACCGGCTACTACAACATAACCGTCGACCTCACCACAATGCACTGGAGCCAGAGCTCTTGCTCATCGGTGGAAACCGTAACCACCCACAGCAACCAGCCGCTGCAATACTTCGACCTTATGGGTCGCACCGTCGCCACGCCCCGAAAATGCCACATATATATGGTAAGGCAAGGCCCAACAGCATCGCTCCGCCGCTTCTGAACTGTTATGAAAACAGATAATACACTGTATCCAGTGCTAAACACAACATCGTGCCCATGACCAACACGAGCACGATGCATTTCTTGACAATTAACCAATATAACCCTAAAACCTAAATAAAAGGACCGGCGCACATGAGTGGCTGCGCATTACGACAGCCATCATTAATAATCAATTTTCCAACACTAAACCTTCGTCTTCCACAAACCATGCAGATTGCAATAAGCATAAACTGCAATGGGCTTATCGTGACACAGACACACAATGGCGCCGGGTTTATCGTTAAGGTCGATACGAATGCCGCCATGAGCGGTTTCCACGTAGATAAAAACTATGTGGTGCTCGCTGCGCATTGGATGCGGCTCGCTTCCAACGTCGACACGAATAGTGGAATCGTCGATTCGCGTCACCACCGGAAGATGCTTCTCCACACTGGCCTCCTCGGTGTTAGCTTTCAGTAAGTGCATAGTATCGCCGCAGCACTCAATGTCGACACCCGTATCGACCACTTTCATAACCACGTTTCCGCAATGAATACATTTTAAAAAATTTGCCATAATATTATATTGTTGTTTATCAGTAGAACAAATTCAGCGAGTAAATGTTCTGGCGTTTGCAGCATATCGGCAAAAAAATTATATTTGCACTACTAATAACCTACAAATACCAATTTCAAGGAAAATGAAACATCAACTGCTAAGTGTGGCTATAGTTCTTGCAGCCATATTCACCCCAAGAGCAATAGGGGCAGCAAATTCCGACAGCGACAAAGTTGCCTATCTGTTTACCTACT
>JBJEKE010000237.1:0-2691 GCA_051878475.1 Muribaculaceae bacterium
GAGCCGACAATAGTCAATATATAAATTGCTTTTTTCATAATCACGAAATTAGAAATCAATAATTAAACCATACATATAGGTACGAGCCTGAGGATACACACCTTGGTCGATACCAAGATAAAGGTTGTTGCTCTCTTGTCCTGTTGTCTTACCTACTTCCGGGTCGAGACCGTCGTAGTCGGTGATAGTGAACACGTTGGAAACTGAAGCATATATCTTCACATTGCTAAGCGACAGTTTGTTGACCCATTTCTTGGGGAATGTATAGCCGAGCTGAAGATTCTTCAGACGCAGATATGAGCCATCCTGCACATAAAAGTCAGAGTTACGGAAGTTCTGCTGGCTCTTGGTGCCGTCAGAACTTGGCATTGGAACTGTACCACCGGGATTTGCACCCCAATTGTCGCGATACTGCGGGTTCGACGGGTCGGGAGTAGGACGCCATACCTTGTCGAAGTAGTCTTTTGAGACGTTTGAATAGCTGAGATAGTTCAGATTGTCCCATCCACCGCTATACGATACCTGCGAATAACGGAAATAGCGGGTTACATCGTAGATTTCGTTACCGGCAACGCCCTGGAAGAACATCGACAGGTCGAAACCCTTATATGCCATGTTTACATTAAAACCATAGTAGAAATCAGGATTCGGGTCGCCGATAAATGTGCGGTCGTTATCATCGATTTTGCCGTCACGGTTAACATCGACAAACTTCATGTCGCCGGGAGCGTATGTTGAACCGGTAGCAAACACCGGAACTATCGGCTTGCCGTCGGCATCGAAATCAGCCTCTGTCATTATACCATCGGTCTTCCAGCCGTAAAAGCAAGCGATAGGAGCTCCCACGATGGTCTTGTTGACGTAACCAAGATTGTTAGGGCTGCCCAGATTGCCACCATAGATGGCATCGTTGTTGCCACCGAGAGCAGTTACCACATTCTTCACCTTTGTCAAGTTGCCTGAGAGTTCAAAGCTGAAATCGCCAAAGTGGTCCTTATATGATACCTGGAATTCCCAACCGCGGTTGCGTACACTACCGGCATTCTGCATTGGAGTTGATGTGTAGCCTGCCGAATATACGATAGGAACAGCAACGAGCATATCGTGAGTATCCTTGACGAAGTAGTCGATAGAAGTAGAGATACGGTTGCTCAGTACATTGAAGTCGAGACCGACACTGGTCGACTGGGTACGTTCCCAAAGAATATCGGGGTTACCGTACGAGGAAACGCTCATACCGGGCTGAAGCGATGGCATACCCACACCATATATATATGTGGCATTCTGCTGTCCTACATAAGTACAATATGCATTGTTGCCGATACGGTTGTTACCAAGCTGACCCCAACCGGCACGAAATTTGAGCAAGCTAATCCAGTCAACGTCCTTCATGAACGATTCCGAATTGATTTTCCAACCTACCGACACACTCGGGAAGTAACCCCATCGGTTCTTCTTGGCAAAGCGCGACGAACCGTCGGCACGGAAGTTAACCTGAAGGAGATAACGGTTCTTGAAGTCATAGTTCACACGGCCAAGAAAACCGAGAGCAGTCCATGCAGAAGAATATCCGGAGGTTGATTGAGCGAATTGTGCAAAGTTAAGTGCATTATACTCATCGTCGTAACCGCCGTAACCGGTACCTGAAGCATAAGTACACTTCATTGTACATGTTTCCATTGTATGGCCTACCATTACCGACAGGTTGTGGTCGTTCCAGCTATTGGTGTAAGTGAGGATGTTATCCCAGCTCACGTTGTCGGTGGTTGTAGGCTGACGCTTAACGTCGTAACGGATTGAGCCTACGATTTCAGGGTTGGTATTATATCGGTTAAACTGTTCGGCATCCGATGAATAGTTCGAGTAGCTTGCACGGGTAGAGAACTTGAGTCCTTTGATGATTTCCCAATCTAAGGTAACCTGGCCGATAAATGTATTGTTAAACGTATCGTAGGTGGTACGACGTAGATTTTCTACTGGAGTGGTCCAGTTGTAACTTTCATTTTGGTCATAAATGGGGACTAACGGGTTGTAGTTGATAGCCGTCTTGATAACACCCCAAGTACCTTCACTCACCACCCGTCGGTCTTCGCGGGCATAAGTGAGATTTGTTCCGAAGGTAACATTCTTTGCCAGCTTGGCATTCACTTTACCGTTGAACGATTTGCGTTCATAGTTCGATTCCTTGATCAAACCGTCGGTGTTCTGCAAGTTGGCACTTACATAATAGTTCAATTTATCGGTACCGCCGTAAAGCGACAGGTTGTACTTTTGCATCAAAGCGCTGCGCGACAGTTCGTCCCACCAATCCACACCGTTTGATATGAGGTCCTTGGTTTCCGGCTTGATATACATCTTGCCCGACTCATCTACGTCAGAAATAATGCCGAGGTTGTTTACAAAGTCAGAAAAATATGCAAATTCCTCTTTGTTCATCACGCCAGGATTCTTCCACGATTCCTGCCATCCGAGATATGTATTGAAGGTGATGTTTACATTCTTCTGGCTGTTCTTACCTGATTTTGTAACCACGAGAACAACGCCGTTGGCAGCACGCGAACCATAGATGGCAGCCGATGATGCATCCTTAAGAATTTCAATCGACTCAATGTCGTCGGCCGAAAGGTAGTCGATGTTGTCCATCGGAATACCGTCAACAACATATAGAGGGTCGGAGTTGTTGATAGTACC
>JBJEKE010000238.1:0-2690 GCA_051878475.1 Muribaculaceae bacterium
AAATACAGTGTCAGCGAATTGCCGTTGAGTTCCCATTGGCCGTAGCTCAAAGCCGACTGATGCTGTCCGTCGTACACTTGGGTAAGCGTAACCACATCGTTCTGGAACGACAGGAATGCACCCGATGTTGTGTTGTGGGTCACGGTTCCGGTGGCGGCATCGGTGGTGGCAATGTCAGTGATTTTCCATTGGCCGAACAGCGGACCTATGTCGCCGTTGTTGTGGGTGCAGCTGCACAAGGCTGCAATGGCGAGAAGTGCTGTTAATATGTATCGAATGATGCGCATAAGTGTCAGAATGAAAGGTTGCCGGTATAGGATACTGAAATCAGTGCACCGAAATTATTACTGTAGAGAGTTCCACGATCGATGGCCAGCTGACACTTGAGCTTCAGCCCCTCTACCGATGCCGCACGGTATACACCCTCAAGCATTGCCGAGGTGTCGTGCGCCACTTCGGTGCGCGGTGAATTGTAGTTGCCCAATGCACGGCGATACGACATCAGTGCCCTGTACTCTATTCTATCGCAAAAATGGCCTCGCACTCCTATATGAAAGCCTTGCACACGGGTGTCGGTGAACGACATATATCCGTCGGTGTTGTAAAGGGGCGATTTCAGCATCGGTGAACCCATTGCCATGCCATGGTGGGCATAGCCGCAATACTGGAAATTGTTGTAGTAGTTGTCGGCACCGGTTGCATGACCTGGAATATGGCCGGAAAGGCCCGAAAAGTCGCCGGGAGCCCAATGGATTGGGCCGCTTTGGTTGCGGGTGTCGATATACTCAATCACGGCGGCATCTACGATACCTTGGTGGGGTGCGCGGTATTCAAGGCCATAGAGACCATCGAATCCGTTGAGTTTACCCATACCGGAACCGTCCTCGAATGGCATCTCGAAGTAGGCGCGCAATGTGGTACCGTTGCCAAACCGGTATCGGGCAGCAATGTCGATGGTTCCGAGGTTGTTGCCCTCGGAGAATCCGTCGCCGCCCACCGAGCCGTCGCCGCCGGGCACAAGGGTCTTCAGCAGTTTCTTGAAAGTGATTTTATCGGTGTATTCCTTGGTCAACACACCTTGCTTGTAGTGGCGCACAGTACCGCCGAACTGCATGGCCGACTGTATTCCGGCTGTAACCGAAAACGGCTGGCCAGGATTGGTGCGGAAATATATGTTCTTGTAGCTAAAATACACTCCGGTGGTGACGAACGACTCCCGATAGTTATAGTGGTCGGTGAGCCAATCGGAATCGGTTGTCTTGCCTATGCCATACGAGCCGTAAATCTGTACCCATCCGCCGGTGAGCGGTATGTTCTGGAAATTGACGAATCCGGCTCTCACCTCGGGAATCGGGCGACTGTTGCCCGAAAATGTAAGGTCGCCGCTCGACAGTGTGCGGTCGACAGTTATCGGCTCGTGGTGCTTGAGGCCTGCGGTGAGCAGCACCCCACGATACTTGATTTCGGCGAATGCCTGTTGCAGCAACAGTGCCGTAGGACGATGTTCTATGCTCTGCAAGGCATCGACCGAAGCATCGTAACGACCATAACCTGTGGCGTTGGAATAACCGCCGACAGCTTCGAACCCAAATCCGTAGCTCAGTCGTCGAGTGGTGTCGGTGGCATGCCACGCCTCGAGACGCAGATATCCGCCATTGGCCTGTGTGATATCGCCGTAACGGTTCGAACTGATGAGATATGGAGCAAAATTGCCGTCGGATGAAGCCGTACCTGACAATTCGACCCGATAACCTAAGTCGAACTGCGCCACAGCGGCAAACGCCGACAGGGCAGCAACAGCCAGTGACAGCATTCGGTTCATCCCTTCAACTCTTTTTCGTACGATTCAATGTGACGTATTTTCTTGCTTTCGTGAATCTCGGCGATTGAAATCAGAATGCCGCTCTCCTCCACCTCGCCGAACTCGTGGTTGATAGCGGTGCCGAACATTTTCATGGTGGGCGACAAATTCATGTATGCATTTACCAGCGGCGGTATGTTGTAGCCTTTACTGCGGATAAAGGTGTTAAGCCGCAGATAATCCTCCTTGAAATCGTTACCGCAGAACATATGGGCATACTGCTGGTGGCGGTCGTCAATCGAAATTGGCTCGATTGGCGTCACTATGTGCTCATCGTCGTGGAAATAGAGCTTCAGGGCATAGAGCAGCGCATTGCGGCACTCTACCGAGTAGCTGGGATACATTGTGAACTTGCCGAACATATACTTAATGTGCGGATACACTATTGTGAGTGCACCAAGGCCATCCCACAAATTGTCGAGGGCATAAATTGCGCGCGAGCCGGCCAATGTCGACTGATACTCGAGAGTAACAAAAGAGCGGCCCAGCTCAATGGTGTAAGGTAGATATTCGTCGATAAACCGCTGCGAGAACTTAAACATGTGGGAGGTTGCAATCTTCGGCACCCCGTTTTCCAGCTTAACCTTGTCGCCAAGGATAAAACGGTATGCTCCAACTATCACCTGATGCTCAGGGTCCCACACCAGCAATTGCTGGCACGGCTCGTCCATGGTGTCGAACTCGTCGATGTCGCAACTGCGCCCGGTGCCGCCTCCGGCATGGCGGAATGCTATCTCGCGCAGACGGCCTATCTCGCGCATCACATTCGGCGAATTGTGGGCATCGACAATATAAATCTCATTGCCGCCCTTGTTGGTGTGACGCAGAA
>JBJEKE010000239.1:0-10959 GCA_051878475.1 Muribaculaceae bacterium
CCATTTTGCGAGTCAAGGTAGAGCACGCGGTTACGGCCTGCTACTCCATATCCGTCGTCGGTGAAGCAGCGTGAAATTTTCACGTCTCGGCAGTTGGTGGCTTTCACTCTCTTGTAAGGTATCATCGATTTCACGTCGATGTCAATCGACATGCAGTCGTCGAGGTCGATATATACATCGCTGTGAAGCGATTCCGACATGCGCAAGTCGTGAAACGAGCAAAGCCAACAGTGGTTGAGGCAGATGGGGTAGTAGATGTCCTCGAAGCCGATTGAATAGAACACGTTTCCGTTGAGCACATCCACCTTGCCGGTGTCTGGACGGTCGGGCTTAGTGGAATATATGCCGTAGAAGCCAATCAGGCGGCCGCCGAAGAATTGGTTTTCATTGAACCAAGTGTTGAAAGTGTCGGTCCCATGCTTGAAGACATCAATGTAAATGCAATATTTAGCGTTGATTATCTGGAAGTTAAACTTGCAGTATTGCGAGCCTGCATAATCGTGTCCATCGATACCCTCGGGCACAAACGATAGCCCTCTCTCAAAGAATTCGATGGAGCCCACGTTGAAATCAACGTGGTAGGTGTTGCCGGTGAATAGAACGGCAGTCCCGGTGAATTCCTGCGGCTTTTTGCCTTTGTTGGCGAGGTTTTCCATCCTGTTGATGTCGATTTTGGCGCTGTGTGCCATAATTTGCAACGCTGTGCACCCCGACTCCGTGGCGATGGTTCCTGCACAGCGCAGCCGTTGGCCTTTGCGGTTGATGTTGATGGGTTGTTTCACCAGATAACGGCGGTTGTCGAGGGTCACCGTTGCCGTTCCGGCGTTGGCAAGGGCACTGTTGATGGCTGGCGCATCATCGCTGGTGCCGTCGCCCTTGGCTCCGAACCAATGTGCCGACATCTCGGCGTTGGTGAAAGATCCGTCGAGGCGGCAACCGCTGATAATGGGGTAGTGTGGCGCCACAATCTCGGTGTTGTTGCCCACCAGCGTTGCCCCCGAGAGAGTGCCGCCGTCGAACTGCAATATGCTGTTGGCGCCGATGCTCACTGTACCAGTGATCTTCACGTCGCTGCTGATAACGTATATCGTGTTGGCTTTCGAGAAGGTCGCAGCGGTAGCCGTTGCCCCTATTTCCACTCGGTTGAGGGCGGCATTGCCCACTGCCATGCCCAGCACTGACAGGGTTATGAATAGAATGTTACGCATAGTTCAATAT
This sequence comes from Muribaculaceae bacterium, assembly GCA_051878475.1. Taxonomy (GTDB): domain Bacteria; phylum Bacteroidota; class Bacteroidia; order Bacteroidales; family Muribaculaceae; genus SFRY01. The sequence continues at coordinate 1,219 of JBJEKE010000239.1, forward strand.
ATATCTGTTTCCGTACAAATATAGCTATAAACGGCGGTTAACGGTAATTTGTGGTTATCTTTTTCGACGTCACCGCCAAATGCTTGCATTTCTTCGCCGTTTGCAGTAACTTTGCAGTCCCGTAAAAACAGAATAAAATATATCAAGGATATGGCACTTAAATGTGGTATCGTCGGTCTGCCGAACGTCGGTAAGTCGACTCTTTTCAATTGTTTGTCGAATGCCAAGGCGCAGTCGGCTAATTTCCCTTTCTGCACTATCGAACCTAATGTGGGCGTTATCACGGTGCCCGACGAGCGTTTGAACAAACTCGCCGAGCTTTGCAACCCTCAGCGAGTAATCCCCACCACTGTCGAGATAGTTGATATCGCCGGTTTGGTGAAGGGCGCATCGAAGGGTGAGGGTCTCGGCAACAAGTTCCTGGCAAATATTCGTGAAACTGATGCCATCCTTCACGTGCTCCGCTGTTTCGACGACGACAATATCACTCACGTCGACGGTACCATCGACCCTATCCGCGACAAGGAAATCATCGACTACGAACTGCAGCTCAAGGACCTCGAAAGCATCGACAGCCGCATCGCAAAGGTGCAGAAACAAGCCCAGACCGGTGGCGACAAGGTGGCTAAGATGCAGTATGAGGTGCTCCGCCAGTACAAGGAGGCTCTCGAGCAGGGTCTTCCGGCTCGCACTGTGAGCTTCGACGGCAAGGATGAGCAACGCTATGCCCGCGACCTCTTCCTGCTCACCAACAAGCCGGTGATGTATGTGTGCAATGTTGACGACGACTCGGCTGTTTCCGGCAACAAATATGTGGATGCTGTGCGCGAGGCTGCCGACAAGGAAGGCGCAGAAGTGCTGATTATTGCCGCCAAGACTGAAAGCGAGATTGCCGAATTCGATACATTCGAGGAGCGTCAGATGTTCCTGAACGAAATAGGCCTCGAGGAATCGGGTGTTAACCGCCTCATCAAGAAGGCTTACAGCCTGCTCAATCTCGAGACATTCCTTACTGCCGGAAGCGACGAAGTGCGCGCCTGGACTTATCGCAAGGGCTCGAAGGCTCCGCAGTGCGCCGGTGTAATCCACACCGACTTCGAGCGTGGCTTCATCCGCGCCGAGGTTATCAAGTACGACGACTTTGTGGCACTCGGAAGCGAGGCAGCGGTGAAGGCTGCCGGGAAAATGAGTGTTGAAGGCAAGGAGTATGTGGTTCAGGACGGCGACATAATGCATTTCCTCTTTAATGTGTAAATTATTTCAGCTCAGCTGATTGTAATGGCAGATAACTATCTGGAGAACAAATACGAGGAGTTCAAGGCACAACAGCTTGCCCGCAAATCGGCGGCACGCAAGGTGGTGTATCGAACTCACCCGGATTGCATCGAGGTGAACTTTCCGCCTCGCAGAGTGTTTGTAACCGGTGGGGCCAACGGAATAGGCCGTGCTATCGTTGCTGCATTCCGTAAGGCAAACTGTCAGGTGGCGTTTTGCGATATCGACTCCAAGACGGGAAATGCCACGGCTCAGCAGCTGGGTGCCCGCTTCTATCCTCTCGATGTTACCGATACTTCTGCTCTCGAGCAATGTCTTGCTGACATTGTGGCTCTTTGGGGAGATGTCGATGTGATAATCAACAATGTAGGAGTGGGCGAGTTCAAACCTCTTGAGGATACTACCATCGACGATTTCAACCATCTGATTGCCGTGAATCTGCGCCCCGTGTTTGTCACCTCGCGATTCATGGCTATTCATCGACGTTCGCTCCCGCAGATTCCCGACTATGGCCGCATTGTCAACATCTGCTCCTCGCGCTATCTCATGAGCGAGCCGGGCACCATAGGCTATTCGGCATCGAAAGGCGCCGTGGCTGCCATCACCCATTCGCTGATGGCCTCGATGAGTGGGGTTAACGTTACTGTCAATGCAATATCACCAGGCTGGATCCAAACCACCGGCTACGAGGCTCTCACCGAAGCCGACCATGCCCAGCATCCTTCGCGACGCGTGGGCAAGCCCGACGACATAGCAAACGTGTGCCTGTTTCTGTGTCGCCCCGACAGCGACTTTATCAACGGCGAGAACATTGTGGTCGACGGTGGCATGACCCGCAAGATGATATATGTGGAGTAGTACAATATTTGCAACTTTGATGCGTTATTTTCACTAGAAACTATAATATTTACAACAATATGAACAAGATCAAATTAGTCCTTCTGTGCGCAGCCCTATTGCTCGTGTCGTGTAAGACAAAGGAGAACCTGGCTTATTTCGACGACTTGAGAACTGCTACGGAGGGCGTTATGGGTTCATCGACCTACGAAATCCGCATTGTTCCCCAGGATGAGCTTTTCATCACAGTGACATCGCTTTCACCTCAGGCTACTGCTCACTTCAACCTGCCATTGGCTAATCCGGCAACCCAGGAAAATGTTTCGGATAAATTGACTACCCAACCTCAGCAGCAAACCTATATCGTTGATGCTGAGGGTAATATACTTTTCCCGCAGCTCGGCGTGCTGCATGTGGCCGGCATGACTACCTCTGAAATCAACAAGATGCTGACCCAGAAAATCTCGGAGCAGGTTACCGACCCTATTGTTCGCACCGAACTCATCAACTTCAAGGTGAATGTTATTGGCGAAGTGAAGGAGCCTCGTCAGGTGCTTGTGCGCAGTCAGCGCTTCTCGGTGCTCGATGCCCTTGCCTCGGCTGGCGATCTCACCGAATTCGGTAAGCGCAGCAATGTGCTGGTTATCCGTGAGATAGATGGCGAGAAACACTATGCCCGCCTGAATCTCGGCGATTCAAACATCACTTCTTCGCCTTATTTCTATCTCAAGCAGAACGATGTGGTTTACGTTGAACCGAACAAGATTCGTCAGGACAATTCAAGCTACAACCAGAACAACGCCTTCAAGCTGTCGGTGGTGTCGACCGTTGTAAGTGCTGCCTCGGTTATCGCCTCGCTCGTGATTGCATTGACAATCAAGGACTAACAATTGATATCTACTATCCCTGGCCGCTCTGCCGCATAATGCGATGGAGCGGCCATCATTTTATATGCCATGTGGGTTGCATTTTGTAAGCTGAAAATATGTAATTGAATCAAAATATATATAAAATTTGCAATTTTTAATTGAAAAAGTGGGTTGTATTTAGGGGTAATAAAGAAAAATGTAAAGAAAATCGTTGAAAAGCTATCATTATGAAAAATAATAATTATATTTGCCGAAAATTAGAGAGTGTTTATTGAGTTTATTTATAATTAAAAGAAACCCCTATGAGAATTAAGTATTCGGTGTTGCTGGCCATAAGCCTATTGTTAGGCATATCAGCAAGAGCACAATCGACGTCGATAACCGGTGTAGTGGTTACCGAAGCCGAGGGCGAACCGGTGATTGGCGCCACCATAATTGTTGATGGCACAAAAATCGGCTCGACTACCGATGCAGAAGGACGTTTCACCATTTCGAACGTGCCTTCCGACGCAAAGTATGTGAATGTAACCTATGTGGGAATGAAGCCCGTCAAGGCGGCTATTGCACCACAGATGAAAGTGGCTCTCATTTCGGCTGTTGAAGAACTCGACGAGGTGATTGTAGTGGCGTATGGCACAGCCAAGAAGAGCAGCTATGCCGGTTCGGCGGCTTTGGTTAAGGCTGATGCTATCAAGGACATTCCCACCACCACTTTCGAAAATGCCCTTAACGGTAAGGTGGCAGGTTTGCAGCTTACCAACAATTCGGGCCAGGCTGGTTCTGCCCCCGCAATCCGGATTCGTGGTGTGGGTTCGATGAATGCCGGCAACGAACCACTGTATGTTATCGACGGCGTGCCTGTGTCGTCGGGGAATATCGGACAGATGGACGGCGAGATTTACTCTACAAACAATATAATGAACTCGCTCAATCCCGAGGACATTGAATCAATATCAGTGCTCAAGGATGCTGCGGCTTCATCGCTCTACGGCTCGCGTGCAGCCAATGGTGTTATCCTCATCACCACCAAGAAAGGTAACACCGGCCGCCCCGAGGTGTCGTTCAAGGCTGAGGTGGGTTTCACTCCTTCCTGGGCAACCGACAACTATGAGACCGCAAGCGTGCAGGATAACGTTAACATGCTCTACACTGTGTTTCACGACTATGCTACTGCCGGTGAGGGTGACTCTGATGCCGATGCCAATGCTTATGCCCTGAAACAGCTTAACAAAAAATTCAACAAGCATGGCTACAAGTTCTCCACATCGGGAATTTCGGCCCGCGAGAACGTGCTAATCGAGGAATACGACAATTCCGGCCGTGGTGGAACGTATTTCGACTGGGACAAGGCTTATTTCCGTACAGCCGTTTATCAGACCTACGACTTGAGCGTCAGTGGTGCCACCGACAAGACAAACTACTACTCCTCGCTCTCGTTTACAAAGGACGACGGGCGTCTGCGCGTCAACTCGTTCAAGCGTGTCTCGGGTCGAGTTAACCTCACCCAGAAGGTGGGAAGCATTGTGGAACTTACCACAAATGCCTCGTATGCACGCACCGAAAAGCAGGGCTACAACGACACCCGAAGCACCGGTGCTAACTATTTCATGCAGACTCGTAACCTCTTGTGGGGCCTTTATTGGCCAACCGATTATAAGACCGGCCTCCCTTGGACCAGCCGCTACGGAAGCTATGCTTACAACGGGCTTTACTACGACAACGAGTGGGAAAACAAATCGGTGACATCAAAACTTCTTGCTGCCGAGACTCTTACCCTGCATCTGTTGCCAGGTCTTGATGTGCGCTCGCTCCTTTCGTACGATCGTACCGAGGTTAACGACCACATCTACTACAGCGCCGATCACTTCTATGGCGCTTCCGACAACGGCAATGTGAGCGAGTACCGCACCACATACAACAAACTGGTGAGCTCAACCACAGCAAATTACAACTTTTCGCTGTTCGATGCACACAACATTGGAATAATGGCTGGTTTTGAAGCTGAAAAGAACACATCCGACTATCTGTGCGCCACAGGAACAAACCTGCCGGTGAGCACTCTCCACACAGTCTCAACTGCCGGCACACAGACTGCTGCCGGCTATTAGTCGGGTAACTCCATGCCATCGATACTGTCGAAACTCGACTATAACCTTAACGAACAGTACTTTCTCTCGGCTTCCTATCGCCGCGATGGCTCGTCACGATTGAGCAAGGACAAACGTTGGGGTAACTTCTGGTCGGTAGCCGGTGCGTGGAACATCAACAAGGAACGTTTCATGGCCGATGTCGATGTCATCAACAGCTTGCGCTTGCGTGCATCGTATGGTGTCAATGGTACTCTGCCAACCGACCTCTATGGCTATATGAGTCTAATTAACTACTCTACAAAGTATATGGGCAATCCCGGTGGAGCCGTTACATCTATCGGCAACGACGACCTCTCGTGGGAAACAAGCTACAACACCAACATCGGTATCGACTTCGCTTTGCTCGACAATCGTCTGCACGGTACCATCGAATATTTCAACCGCGACTCGAAGAACCTTTTGCAGGATGTGCCCATCTCACAGGTAACCGGCTTCACTTCCACTTTGCAGAATATCGGCCGCATCAACAACCATGGCTTGGAGATTGAAATCGGGGGCGACATCATCAGCAAGGGCGACTGGCTGTGGTCGGCAAGTGTCAATGCCACTTTCCTGTCGTCGAAGGTGAAGGAACTCTACGGTGGTGCCGATATCATTTGGTACGACCCCACCGGCGGCGACGACCGCGCACAATATGTATATCGTGAGGGTTCGCCCACTCTGTCGTTCTACGGCCTTGAATGGGCCGGTGTCGACCGTTCAAACGGCAAGAGTGTTTACTATGTAAACGACCCCGACGACGACACTGCCGGCGACTTCATCTACAACGGCCGTGGTGCCACTTACGACTACGACAACGCTAACTACACCATCATTGGCAATGCCACTCCAAAGGTGTATGGCGGTCTTAACACTACCGTGTCATACAAGGGTATTTCGCTGTCGCTCGGTTTCACATATAAGATTGGCGGACAGCTTTATGATGGTGCCTACAAGGATGTTGCCGACGACGGTTACTACTGGGAACGCATCCGTTCCGACAACTATTGCAAGAATCTTTGGACACCGGAGAACCCCGACGGCACCGAGCCTGCTATCTCCGGTCTCGACCTTACCGATGCAATGGAATACAGCACCCGCCACATACACAATGCCAGCTTCCTGCGCCTGAAGACATTGTCGCTGGGCTACAATCTGCCTAAATCGGTTGTCAACAAGGCGTTGATTAAGGATGCCCGTGTATTCTTCAGCGGCAGCAACCTGCTCACATTCTCAAAATATAAGGATGCCGACCCCGAAGTGAATGAATATGGCACTCGAGGTTGGGAAACACCTCTGGGAAAGACTTTCGTTTTCGGTATTGAATTGAAATTTTAAAATTGATTGACAATGAAAAAGATATATATAGCAGCATTAGCAATGCTTATTTCTTCGGTATTGGTGTCGTGCGACGATTTTCTCGACATGCAGCCCACTCAGTCGGGCTCGGCCGATGGTGCAGTGGCCACTGTTGCCGATGCCGAGGTGGCTATGAACGGCATTATGCGTGCCATGACATCGTCGAGCTATTATGGCCGTAATTTTCTGCTCTATGCCGATGCAAAGGGTGGCGACCTCACCATCTATTCGGCCGGACGCGGCAACGATGCCCTTTACAGCTTCAACCATACTGCCAACAGCGGCAGCTACTCGGCGTTCTGGCGTCAAGGATATTATTGTGTGCTTCAGGTGAACACCCTTCTTAATAATATAGCGCTGGTTGAGGATGCCGGCTCAAATGAAGATTTCTCTTATGTTAAAGGTCAGGCATATGCGCTGCGCGCATTGTTCTACTTCGACCTCGTTCGGCTATATGGCCTGCCATATAACTACGACAAGGATTCGTACGGAGTACCGGTGGTAACTGAACCTATCGCAGCAACAGCTCAGCCTACCCGTGAATCGGTGAAGGATACCTATGCACAGATTCTTTCCGACTTAGCCACTGCGGTAAGCCTTATGGCCGACGATAAGTCGACTCGCGACGGCTTTATGAGCTATTATGCCGCTGTGGCACTCACAGCAAAGGTAAAACTGTATATGGAGGACTATGAAGGTGCTCTCACAGCTGCCGACGAGGTGATTTCCAGCGGAAAGTATTCTCTTTACAAGCCTGAGGATTGGGCCGACTCGTGGAGCAAACAGTTTGGCTCTGAATCGTTGCTCGAACTTGCCATCACCCCCGAAGAGGCCGACCTCGGCTCGGCTTCGCTCGGTTACTACTACATGCGCTACGGCCATAAGTCGGGAGCGCAGGGGTGGTTCCTTGCAAGTGATTATTTCCTTGACCGCCTTGGCGAGGACCCTGATGATGTGCGTTGGGCTGTGATGGATAACGACGAATATTGGTACGATACCGACATTCCGCGTTCAGGTGCCTGCTATAAATATATCGGTGGCACTTCGCTTTCAGGTGACGGCAAAGCCACTGCATCGGCTGTAAATATCAAGATTCTGCGCCTTTCTGAGGTATATCTCATTGCTGCCGAGGCGGCTTTGCACTCATCGGCAGGTGCCGACAAAGCTGCAGAGTATCTTAATGCAGTGCGTTGTCGTGCTCCGCATCTGGCTCTTGCCGATGCTTCTACTATCACCGACGATATGATTCTCGATGAACGCAGTAAGGAACTTTTCGGCGAAGGCAACCGTTTCTTCGACATGATTCGCCTTAACCGCACCATTGAGTTTAACGACGATTTCATGAGCGTGCCGGTGAGCACACGCGAGAAGAGCATCGACCGCACTTTCTACAAGATTGTGCTTCCGATTTCGCAGGACGAAATCAATGCCAATCCGGCTATTGCCTCGCAGCAGAATCCCGGATATTGATATTTAGGTTAGAGTAATATGAAATCAGCCCCGTGAGCCATGGCGCGCGGGGCTGATTGCATTTATCGCAGACGGTGGGCAAGGTAGCTGCGTCGGCTGTAAATGAAGAAGAACATCACACCGGCCATATTCACCGCAAACGAAATCCAGAAGGCGGCTGAGTAGCCGAAATGCTCGGCAAATGCTCCTCCGAGCACTATCCCCAGCCCGATGCCTACGTCCCACATCGACAGCAGGGTGGAGTTGGCGGTGCCGCGACGGTCGTTGGTGGCAAGGTTGATAAACATGGTTTGCATTGCCGGGAACATGTGTCCGTTGCCCAGGCCTATAATCAGGGCTGCTCCATAATAGCCCCATTGGTTGGGCATTGCCACGAACAACAGGTAGCCAAACATCGACAGTGCCATTCCCATAGAAGCGTTCTTTACAATCTTTCCTTGCCGCAGCGAACGGCTGCCTACAAGTCGCGACGCAATGAGCCCCACGGCAAGGAGCATGAAGAATGTTCCTGTCCCGGCTTCAATGTGCATCACTTCGCGGCTGTAGATTGCAAGATAGGTAGATACTACGCCAAACGAGAACGATAGTGCAGCCACCGTGATGCCCTCGCTCCAGCCGCTGAGCAGGAAGAAGCGGTCGAGCGAAATGCTTCGCTGAGGCCGGCAGATGGTGCGTTGCCGTGGATGAAGGGTGGTGTTGATAGCAAAACCGGCAAATGCCGAGAAGAGCGACAAGGCGAATATGAAGTCGAAATTTTGAGTGTAGTTATAAATGTATAGTCCTACCGATGGCCCTATGGCCATGGCAATGTTGTTGCTCAGTCCATAGTATCCAATTCCTTCGGCGCGTCGTTGCGGATGAAGCACGTCGATAGCCATTGTGGAGTTGGCCACTGTGGTGGCTCCGAATGGAGCGCCATGCATGGTTCGGATGATGGCAAATATAATCATTGAGCCTGTGATGAAATAACCGGCAAACAGAAGTGCGAAGAAGAAGTAGCAGAACAGCAGCACCGTCTTTCGCGGAAAACTGTCGACGATAAATCCGCTGAAGGGCCTGACGAGCAGAGCCGTGAGGGTGTAGCCGCACAGCACAATGCCTGTTACAGCCTTGTCGGCATTAAACACGTCGCGCATAAACAGTGGAAGCAGTGGAGTTAGGATGTAGAAGGCGAAGAACAGCATGAAGTTGGCTATCCACACTTTCACATAGTTGCTGTTCCACAATGTCGGAAGTGGAGCACTTTCATTTTTGTCATTTCCCATAATATATACTTAATATTTATGGCCGGAGTAGCTTTGAACCCCTCCGGCCATGTATTGGTTGCATATCTATCTGATTATTCGGCAATTTCGCCAATGAGAGTGGCCGATGAGGCGCTGTTCACCTTCACCTTGATGAATTCGCCGGCATGGTGTCCGTTGGCAGGGAACACGATAACCTTGTTTGCTGAGTACGGCCAAACAGGTCGTCGGCCGAGCGCTTCGAGCGTCCTTCGGTAAGCACCTCGAATGTCTTTCCCACGTCGCGGAGGTTGCTCTCGAGCGACAGTTGGTTCTGCAGGGCAATCATGCGGTTCAGACGTTCGATTTTCACTTCTTCAGGCACATTGTCGGGCATTGTTTTCGAAGCCAGAGTGCCCGGACGTTCGGAATATTTAAACATGAATGACGAGTCGAATCCCACTTGGCGCATCAGTGAGAGAGTCTGCTCGAAATCCTCTTCCGATTCGTTGTGGAATCCGGTGAACATGTCGGTGCTTATTCCGCAATCGGGAATAGCCTTGCGGATGGCGGCAATAC
>JBJEKE010000240.1:0-2654 GCA_051878475.1 Muribaculaceae bacterium
AAGGACGGCAACATGTACGATGTGGTGCTCGGTCACGACTCGATTGCCGACTATCTGAACATCGACGGCAACTTCGGCGCTCTCATCGGCCGCTACGGCAACCGTATTGAAAACGGTAAATTAACCATCGACGGCGTGGAATATCAATTGCCACAGAACAACTTTGGCCACTGTCTGCACGGCGGAGCAAAGGGCTTCCACAATGCAGTCTGGAAAGCCAATCAGACCGGCAACAACGCCATCGAACTCACTCTGAGCACTCCTGACGGTTATGCCGGTTTCCCGGGCAACGTTGAGGCCAAGGTTGTCTACACTCTCGACGACGAGAATGCTCTGCACCTCGACTACACTGCCACCACCGACAAGAAGACTGTCCTCAACCTTACTAACCACTCGTATTTCAACCTCAATGGCGACTGCTCGAAGACTATCCTCAACCATGTGGCTTGGATTGATGCCGATGCTATCACTCCTATCGACAGCACTTTCATGACTCACGGCACTTTCATGCCGGTGGAAGGCACTCCATTCGACTTCCGCACTCCTAAGACCATCGGTCAGGACATCGAAGCCGACAACGAACAGTTGCATAACGGCAAGGGCATCGACCACAATTTCGTGCTCAACACCGGTTGCGACCTCTCGAAGGTTGCCGCCCGCGTTGTTTGCCCCGAAACAGGTATCGGCCTTGAGGTTTACACCAACGAACCCGGCGTACAGGTTTACGTAGGCAACTTCCTCGATGGCTCAGTAGTAGGCAAGAAGGGCGTGGCTTATCCTAATCGCGGTGCCATCTGTCTTGAGACCCAGCATTTCCCGAACACTCCAAACCAGCCCGAATATCCTTCGTGCGTGGTTGAGCCCGGTCAGGAATATCACAGCACTTGCATCTACAAGTTCATTGTAGCTGAATAATAACGTCGGCCCGAAAGCCGAAACGAAGGGGCTTGGAATGCCGAGGCATTTCGAGCCCCTTTAGTGTCATGCATCATCGTCCGGCCGGATGATGGATTCTTCCCGGGGCGTGGCATTTTCGCAACCGATTTCGAAGAATGGCTGATTCAAGTCGTGTTTTTTGCGATTTGTAGCCAATCTTAACATTTTTGCAGATTATTTGGACGAAATTACCTATATTTTTTTGTGATTTGATGCTGAATATCACATAAATGTTATAACTTTGCAAACGAATCGAAGATAGTCGCTGTGGTAGCGATTACGATTTCATATAAATAGGGTAAGATTGGTGAGATGAGCGTCGGAAATCAAAGCAGGTTTTCCGATGCTCTCTCTAATTTTTATGGGTAGGTTAACCGTTGCCGGGTGGCAGAAATAATGGCTCCGGATTATGCTGGAGATGCGCGCCATTAATGTAAATTCACTATAACGATATTTGTAAAGTTATAAAACTGCACATTTTGTTCGGTTTTATGCAATTTATGCTTATCTTTGCGAATATGGCAGAGTTGCTGATGGTGCCGTTGGAGGCAATAGAGCAAACAAAAGCCTGCCATTGATGTGATATCCATGATTAACGATATATCTACATTCAACAGTTTTCTGGCCATTATGGCACTCATCGCAGTGGTGGTGTTTGTGGCACTTCACTATGTAAAAGCCGGTTACGGCATGATGTACACCCGCCGATGGGGCCCGACAATCAGCAACCGCATAGGCTGGATAATCATGGAGGCGCCGGTGTTTGTGGCAATGCTTGCCATGTGGTGGCTTTCCGGACGTCGCACCGAGTTGGTGCCCACGTTGATGCTTATAATTTTCGAAATCCACTATTTCCAACGCTCGTTTGTGTTTCCGCTGCTGTTGCGCGGTAACGGCCGTATGCCGCTGTCGATAATTGTGATGAGCATCCTCTTCAATCTGCTCAATGCCGCGATGCAAGGCGGATGGATTTTCTATTTTGCTCCGGCCGACATGTATTCGCCCCAATGGCTCACCACACCGCAGTTCATCATTGGCACAATGGTGTTCTTTGCCGGAATGGCCATCAACATTCATAGCGATCACATAATCCGCAATCTGCGTGCACCGGGCGACAATAGCCACTATATACCGCGCGGCGGAATGTTCCGGTATGTGTCGTCGGCCAACTATTTGGGCGAGTTTGTGGAATGGACCGGCTTTGCCATCCTCACATGGAGTGCAGCCGGTGCAGTATTCGCATTGTGGACATTTGCCAATCTGGCTCCACGCGCCCGCAAAATCAACGAGCGCTATGCCCGGGAATTCGGCGACGAATTCAAGCGGCTTAACCTGAAAAGTATAATTCCTTTCATATATTAGCATTATGAACGAATCCCTTTTGTTTACACCCGCCCAATTGGGTCCGATAACCTTGCGTAACCGCACCATTCGCAGCGCTGCCTTTGAGGGTATGTGTGAGAATAACAGCCCAACGCAGCAGCTCAAGGACTATCACACTTCAGTGGCGCGGGGCGGAATAGGAATGACCACCATTGCATATGCTGCCGTTACGCGTAGCGGTCTTTCGTTTCCTCGTCAGCTGTGGATGCGTCAGGAAATTGTGCCGCAGCTTCGCGACCTGACCGATGCCATCCATGCCGAGGGCGCGAAGGTTTCGATTCAGCTCGGTCACTGCGGAAACATGTCGCACCGTGCCATTTGCGGCGAGACTCCGG
>JBJEKE010000241.1:0-10916 GCA_051878475.1 Muribaculaceae bacterium
ATATGTTCCACGGTATCTCGGTTGACTGTATCGACAAGACCCAGCCTAACACTCCCGAGCGCCGTGCTGCATATAATGCCGACATTACTTTCGGTACGAACAACGAATTCGGTTTCGATTATCTGCGCGACAACATGGCGCAGACTCCTGCCGAACTGGTGCAGCGCAAGCACAACTTTGCCATTGTCGATGAGGTCGACTCGGTGCTTATCGACGATGCCCGTACGCCGCTCATCATATCCGGTCCGGTGCCGCGTGGCGACGACCAGATGTTTATGGAATACAAGCAGAACGTGGTCGATGTGTACAACGCTCAGCGCAAGCTCGTCACCGAGCTCCTTGCCGATGCCAAGCAGAAGATTGCAAGCGATGACAAGAATGTGCGCAAGGAAGGCGCCCTGTCGCTGTTCCGTGCTTATAAGGGTCTGCCGAAGTATCAGCCGCTCATAAAGTTCCTAAGCCAAGAAGGTGTGAAGCCGTTGATGCTCGAAACGGAGGCTTTCTATATGCAGGACAACAGTCGCGATATGCACATCGTCACCGACCCGCTATACTTTATCATCGACGAGAAGAACAACAGCGTGGAACTCACCGACAAGGGTAACGATGTGCTTGCCGGCCGCACCGGCGACCCGCAATTCTTCGTGCTGCCCGACATCACCTCGCAGCTGTCGGAGATTTCGGCCCTGAACGAATCGGCCGAGGTTATCGCTGAGAAGAAGGAGGCCGCTATGCAGGAATTCACCATCAAGTCGGAGCGTGTTCACACCGTGATTCAACTGCTTAAGGCTTACACTCTGTTTGAGAACGACGTGCAATACGTGGTAATCAACAACGAGGTGAAGATTGTCGATGAAGGCACCGGCCGTATCATGGAAGGCCGACGCTACAGCGACGGTTTGCACCAGGCCATCGAGGCAAAGGAAAATGTTAAGGTTCAGGCTGCCACACAGACTTTTGCCACCATCACACTGCAGAACTACTTCAGAATGTACCACAAACTTTCGGGTATGACCGGTACTGCCGAAACCGAAGCAGGTGAATTCTGGGATATCTATAAACTCGATGTTGTAACCATCCCCACCAACCGTCCTATTGCCCGAATCGATATGCAGGACCGCGTGTACAAGACTATGAAGGAGAAGTACAACGCTGTTATCCAGGAAATTGTGGAAACTGTGGCCAAGGGGCGCCCGGTGCTTGTGGGTACCACATCGGTTGAAATATCGCAGTTGCTGAGCCGTATGCTCACACTGCGTGGCATACCTCACAATGTGCTCAATGCCAAGCGCCACCAGCAGGAGGCCGAAATCGTGGCACAGGCAGGACGTAAGGGTATGGTGACCATTGCCACCAACATGGCCGGTCGTGGTACCGACATCAAGCTCACTCCTGAGGTCCGCGATGCCGGTGGTTTGGCAATCATTGGTACAGCCCGTCACGATTCACGCCGTGTCGACCGCCAGCTCCGCGGTCGTGCCGGCCGTCAAGGCGACCCGGGTTCGTCGGTGTTCTATGTATCGTTTGAGGACGATGTAATGCGTATGTTTGCCGGCGACCGCACTGTGAAACTGCTCGATAAGATGGGCCTGAAGGACGGCGAGCGAATTGAGTCGCCAATGGCAACCAAGTCGATTGAAACCGCACAAAAACGTGTGGAGGAGAACAACTTTGGTATCCGTAAGCGTCTGCTCGAGTACGACGATGTGATGAACGCCCAGCGTAACGTAATCTACACCAAGCGCCACCACGCTCTTATGGGCGAGCGCCTTGGAATCGATATCCTCAATATGTTCTACGACCGTATTGAGTCGATTGTTGAACTTTATGGCAGCAAGGACGACTACGCCGACCTGTCGCTCGACATTATGCGCACATTTGCCATTGAGATGCCGCTCACCGAGGACGAATATCGCCAGAAGGATGGTGACGACCTTATCGACGTCCTCTATCAGGCTGTTGTGGCCGGATTCAAGGCTCGAACCGACAAGATGGCTGAGGTGGCATTCCGCGTTATCAAGCAGATTGTCGAGGAACAGGATGCCAAGGGGTTGATTCGTGTGCCTATCAACGATGGCCGCCGTCTGTATGGCATCACCGTAGATATCACTGAGGCCTACGGCTCGCAGTGCAAGTCGATTGTGAAGGCATGGCAGAAGGCTTCGGTGCTGATGTCAATCGACGAGATGTGGAAAGAGCATCTGCGCGACCTCTACCAGTTGCGCCAGTCGGTTCAGAACGCCAGCTACGAGCAGAAGGACCCGCTCTTGATTTACAAACTCGAATCGTTCAACCTGTTCAAGGATATGGTGAACAAGATGAACGACAAGGCCATATCAATGCTTATGCGTGGTCAGATAAATGTCCGCGAAGAGCAACCCGAAGCGCAGGTGCGTCGTGCCGAGCCCGAACGCCGTCAGGACTACAGTAAGTATAAAACCAACAAGGAGGATTATCCCGGCCAGAACGCCCAGCGTCAGGCTATGCGTTCGTCGCATGCGCCTCAAGGTCCGGTTTCGCCTGTTGTGGCTGCTCCAAGAGTGGGACGTAACGACCCATGTCCTTGCGGCAGCGGCAAAAAGTTCAAAAACTGTTGCGGCAAAGGCTTGTAATGCCTCTGAAATATAAAACTGATGCCGATGTCCTCGATGGTCATCGGCATCAGTTGTTTCTGTAGTACTATTGTTTCCGGATTTTGGCGGATTTGGCAATTATCTCGCCTTGGTCGGTGAGGCCTTCCACGGTAATGGTGTATGAGGTGCCTGGAATGTCGGTGGCGAAGAATGAGAACTGCGATTTGCCATCCTCGATTTTCACGTTCGGATTCCAGTAAATGGTGCTTCGCAAGTCGGTGCCGTCATCCGATCCGGCTTGGTTGATGTCGTATCGTGGGCTGTAGAATGCAGCCGGCTTCTGGTATCCGAGTGGGGTGATGGTCTTCAGGTTGTAGTTGGTGTCGGTGTATCGCAGTTCGGTGCCGTCCTTGGTGGCGATTGCAATCAGTCCGCCGCCGGCCTTCACGCCAAACATGGCAGCTTCGTTTGGGCGTAGGAAGTCGATGCGCTTTACGATGCTGAATGGCACTCGCATCTCAATTTCGCTTAGCGGTACGGGAGCGCCCCGGCCATAGTCGCCCATTTCGGGCCCAAGCGCAAAGATGTCCTCATACAGTGTGCCGTCAATCATGAATGCCACTGCCGAACGGCGGTAGAACACTTTCTCCTCCCAAATGATGATGCCGGCAATGCGCCGGAGCACCTCGGCGTAGGATGTCATGCCATCGGACTCAAATGCCTTGTAGTCGAAAGTGCGGGTAGCAAGTGCTTGGAACACATCTTCTGCTTTCTTTTTCTTGTGGGCTTGCACCACTACCTCTCCGAGGAGCACCGACATGCTTCCGTTTAGGTTCATGCGGGTGTACTCGTTGCTGACAAACACTTCTGCATCGGAGTCATTGCCATCGTCGAGCGATGACGGCGACAAAAGGTTTCGGGGCAACTTAATATAGGGATATGCTATTGAGTCGAAGCTGAAGTTCATCTCGTTCTTTCCCTTCACGTTCAGCGCCTGCACAATGAACTTGGTGCTGTCGGGGAAATCCATTCCGCGGAGAGCGAATCGGCCGAGGCTGTCGGTTGTGGTTGCATTGAAAAACATCCGGCTTGGGGCTATGATGTTCACGCTGGCATCCTTCAGCGGCTTGCCGCGCCATTTGCTCTTCACCGTGCCGCCAATTTCCTGTCCTTTCTCGATGGGAATCAACGGTTCGGCGTATGTGCCGCGCGCTACGGCAGGAATATCGTAGCGTGTCCAGCCTTGGGTTAGAAGCAGAGCCTCGAGCGCCTCGAAACGCGACTTCGACGCGTCGGCAAAGTAGTATGCCGGGTCTTCGATGTGCCCGCGCAGTTCGCTCTGCAGCAGCATCTGGGTGACGATTGAGATGGTGGAGTCGCGCACCACTGTGCGGTCGTCGGTTACCGATACCGCCACGCTGCCTTGCCGTGAGGCGAATCCGTCGAGCGCCAGGCTTATGCTTACCGGTTCGCGGTCGGCATACGCCGCCTTGTCTGCGGCGAGCGACGGCACCGGATTGTGTCCGAAATTGAATGCCAGCCGCTGGCTCAAGGCATTTCCGGCCTCATCGAGCAGCAGAATCTGCATCAGTCCGGTAGGGAACGCCTCGGTGGAGAGCGTCAGCACCTCGCCGGCAGCGATTTCGGCGGAGCTGAGCAGCAGTCCTTGCTGCTGAACCACGATTTGCGCCTTGTGGCTTCCGCTGAGCCCTGCAGCCTCAACCGACATGGTGTGGCGCTCGCGCGACTGCGCAATGTGGAGCACCACCGCTCCGGCCGATGGCATCGGCATCGGATAGCTGTGGCTGTCCACCCAGGCAGTGTACTGCTCGCCGGCTGCAGGCACGAAAGTGAAGTAGCCCATACCGCAGTGCAGCGAGGCGAAGCTTGCCACCACGTTGCCGGTAGAGTCGAGCACCGAACCCTCCACGTCGCGGCCGTAGCCATCGGCGCCGATGGCTTTGAAAGCCACCTTGCACGCCTTTCCCGGCACCAGATAACCCCCTTCCGGGAAGAAATCCAGCGCGATGGAGTCGTTGACCATGGGCACCTGGATGTATTTGCATATTTCATCGTTCACGGTAACGAGCACCGCCGTTTCCGAATCATCGATATCGAAAGAGTTCCCGGAGCGGAAATCGAGGAACTTCTTCGTCGAGCCGTCGGCACGTGCAATGCGGAATGTCTCGTACTTCATCGGCTTTCCCGACTGCTTGTCGCGGTATTCCACCGATAGCTTGCGGTGGCCGTCGCTGTCGGTGGTGAGTTCGCTGAGGAGGTCAACCGAGGTGAAGAACGGGCTCGACACCCTGATACGTTTCTTGAAGAAGTACTGCTCGCCGGCATTCTCCATGAACATTGTGTAAGCTGTGAGCATATATTCGCCCTCAGCCTTTGTTTCCGGTAGGCGGATGTATCCGCTGTAGGCACCCTTGCGTGCGAGGAGTTTCACGCGGTCGGTGGTCAGTCCCAGAGCATCGCGCAGTTCAATGTACACATAACGGCTTGCCGTCACCGGCGCGTTCGTTGCCGCATCGGCCACGAACGCCCGCAGCCAGATGGTGTCGCCAGCCATATAGTGCTCCTTGTCGGTGCTCACATGAATTTTCTCCTGCGGATAAAGGTATCGCTGCATATCCAGCCGCGAAGCCAAGGAATCAACCTCCCAAGCCTCAGCTATGACGGCCGAGGCGAGTATGGCAGCCATCAGGAGAAGTTGCCGGAGAATAATGGGGCAAATTAAGGTGTCGGTTTTCATAATACTCATACAGTAATTGATTCCGATTGCAATATACATATTGATTTGGAAATAATGATAACAAAAAGCATTTTTATTTAAGAAAATAATGTATTTGGCGACAAAATATGCCATTTCGGCGACAAAAATGGAGATTTTTAGCTGTTTGCCGGACAAAGGGTTACGGTTGGATTGAAGAAAAAATTCAGTAATGGTGCAACTTTTTTTCGCGGTGTAAAGTCTAACAGATGAAAACGAAAAAACATAAGTAACAACTAAAAACTGAATATAACGATGAAAGCGAAATTAATGGCAGCCCTGATGGCTATGATGACAGTGCTTGGGGCAACAGCCGCAAGATATGAAGTAACCGGAACTGTGGTCGACGATGAGAACAATCCAGTGGAGTGCGCCACCGTGGTAGCTCTTGGACAGAGCGAGCAGCACGGCGGAACTGTAACCGACGAAAACGGCCAGTTTACCATCAACGTGGGTGAAGGCGAGCGCGTGGTGAAATTCTCGTTTGTGGGCATGGAAACCGTTGAACGTAAGCTCAAAGTAACCAATAATATGAACATCGGCGCAGTGAAGATGAGCTCCTCGGCCACATTGCTCGAAGGCGTGACCGTAACCGGACAGCTCATACGCCGCGAGGCCGACCGCTTTGTGATGCAGGTTGAGGACCAGCCGATGACCAAGGGCAAGAACTGCGAGGAACTGCTGAAGAAGGCGCCCGGTGTGTGGGTGTCGAGCGACAACTCGATATCGATAAACGGCAAGAAAGGCACCAAGGTGTATATCAACGACCGCGAGCAAGTGATGAGCGACGAGCAGTTGCTGCAGATGCTCCGCGCAATGAGTGCCGAAGATGTGAGCAAGCTTGAGATTGTTCCGCAGGCCGGTGTGGAGTACAGCGCCGACAGCTTTGGCGGTGTGATAAAGATAACCACCAAGCGCCGTCGTGCCGATGGAGTTATGGGTGCAGTGCGCAGCTCGTTCAACATTGGCAAGGGCGACATTAACCTGAATCCGTCGTTCAACGTAAATGCAAAGTTCAACCGCTTGACACTCAGCGCCAGCGCATGGTATTTCCATAATTTCAGAAATTACTTCAAACCTAACGAGGTTACCGAATACACCGAGCCGGAGCGCGTTATAACCTCCGACAGCAAGATAGATGGAGCACGAAGTAAAGCTTATGGTGGTCAGTTGGGCGCTGTATACGATATCGACGATGTTAACGCCATCGGTGCTGAGGTGCAGTATTACGGCTCATACCAGCCCACATATCTCACTACGAGCTCGACGATGACCAGCGATGCCGGCTCTTACCTGACCAACAGCGTTTACGACCAGCTCAGCCGTCGCAACAATGTGAGCACCCGTTTGAATTATATCCACAAACTCGACTCGCTCGATTCGAAAATCAAGGTGCTGGCATCGTACTCCAATAACTACAACACCGGATTCGACGACAACCGCTCGAGCATCGATGCCTACGGAGTGCAGCTCGATTCGATATTCCGTCACCAGACCAAGGCCGTGTATAATGTGTTTAATCTCGGTACAGACCTCGAAAAACTGTTTAACCAGAAGTGGCGCTTGAGTGCCGGTGTGAAATATACCTACAACGATATGAAGAACCACGCCTATTACGACTACAAGAAGAATGGAGCCTGGATTCCGTCGGAAGGGTATAATTTCGATATCAACTACACCGAAAACATAGCTGCCGCATATGCTGCAGTTAACTATTCGGCAGCCCGCTGGCAAGCGAAGCTCGGTGTGCGCGGCGAATACACTTCTGTAGACGGCACCAGCGGCGTTGACAAGAACTACTTCGACTTGTTCCCCTCGGCCAACATCAACTATCTGCTCAACGCCAAAGGCACCTATACAGTGTCGCTGGGCTACAATCGCTACATCAGCCGCCCCTCGTTCTGGGAAATGTCGCCAATGCGCCTGCAGATTTCCGACTATTCGTTCCAGACGGGCAACCCGCTGCTTCGCCCATCGTATTCCGATGCCTTGAACCTTAACTTCCTCCTTGCCTCGAGATATTCGTTCACAGTAGGATTTTCGTCGGTATCCGATGAGATTTTCCAACAGGTAATCATCGACCCAACTGACGACCGATATATGCTGCTGAAGCATCTCAACGACGGCAACAGCAAGACACTTACACTCACTGCCTATCTGCCTATCCGCATTGCCGATTGGCTCAACGTGAACATTTCGCCGACCTATATCATGCGCCACGAGCACCAGTTTGCCACCGGCGAGACCAACAACCGTCATATGTTCCAGGCCAACGGAAGCATCTCCGGACAGTTGCCTCGCGGATTCTACTACGAAGTGTCGGCATGGGGGCAAGGCCGAATGCGCTTTGGCAATGTGGGTATCAGCTCGATGGTGAGCATGAATGCCGAACTGAAGAAAACGTTTGGCGACAAGTGGACCGTATCGGTACATATGGGCGGCCTGCAGCTGAAGAAGCAGATAATATCGGGCTACGGCGAGAATTATGCCCGCCGATACGATGTTAGAACCTATCCGGCCTTTGGTGTGAGTATGTCGTATAATTTCAACAGCGGCAAGCAGTTCAAAGCTCGCCAGGTAGAGTCGAACGAAGACAGCTCACGATTGAGCGGCGGAAGATAACAAATGGCAACAACACAAAATACAATTTTTTCATACATAACATTGACTACATAGCACACAACCTGATGGCGGGGCCTCGCGAGAAGCCCCGCTTTGTCGTTGAAAATGTCAGGAATGAGAGGTGAATGTGTCGTAAAACACATTGCCTACACTTTGATATGGCTGGCATAATGAGTATTTTTGCAAGGTGAAACCTTAGCCCTCAACGACGATGAACCCAATAGCAACGGAAGCCATAATCACCAATCCGGTGTACATATTTCTGGTGGTGCTGTGCATCATTCTGCTGGCGCCGATGCTGCTCAATCGCTTGAAGATACCGCACATCATAGGCTTGATTGTGGCTGGAGTGGTTGTGGGCCCTTTCGGCATCCATCTGCTCGACCGCGACAGCAGTTTCAGCATCTTCGGACAGGTGGGAATTCTGTATCTTATGTTTCTTGCCGGTCTGGAAATCGACATGTTCCACCTGAAGAAGAATCTGCGTAGCGGGCTGATTTTCGGTATGTACACTTTCGTGGTGCCGCTGGTTATAGGAGTGGTTACGAGTATCTATCTGCTGGGCATGGACTGGGTGGCGGCAGTGCTGTTGGCGTCGATGTATGCCTCACACACGCTGATAGCCTATCCGATAGTGTCGCGATTCGGCATATCGAAGTATAATGCGGTGGTGGTGGCCATCACCGGCACCATTATAGCTGTGTTGAGTTCGCTCATTGTGCTGGCCATCATAGTTGGGGTGCACCACGACGGCGAATTCTCAATAATGGCGCAGCTGAAGCTTCTTGGACAGCTGGCGGTGTATCTGGCAATCATCATCTATTCGTATCCGCGGCTCACGCGCTGGTTTTTCCGCAGCTACAACGACAATGTAATGCAGTTTGTGTTTGTCATTGCGCTGGTGCTGTTAGCCTCGGCAGTGTCGCAAACCATCGGCATCGAGCCGGTGCTTGGCGCATTCTTCGCCGGACTGGTGCTTAACCGCTACATACCGAGTGCGTCGTCGTTGATGACTCGCATAGAGTTTGTGGGCAATGCCATATTCATTCCCTATTTCCTTATTGGGGTGGGAATGCTCATCAATGTGAGGATTCTGTTCAGCAATTGGGCCACACTGTATGTGGCGCTGGTGATGGTGGCAGTGGCAACATCCACCAAGTGGCTTGCCGCTTGGCTTACACAGAAAAACTTCAAGATGGTAGCCCTCGACCGCAAGATAATATTCGGATTGAGCAATGCCCATGTGGCAGCTGCATTGGCCGCCGTGATGATTGGCTACAATGGTGGAATATTCGACGATGTGGTGCTCAACGGCACCATTCTGATGATTCTGGTGTCGTGCACCATTGCCACTGTGGTAACCGAGAGTGTGTCGGCGAAAATCAAGGAGAAGATGATAACCGAGGGTGAGCAAGGCCCGCTCGACAAGAGTGCAGGCCGTTATCGCCGCCGTTCGCGCATACTGGTCAACGTATCGAATCCGCTCACAGCCGCCAGCCTGGTGAATCTGGCCATACTGTCGCGCACGAAGAACAATCAGAACCCGATATTCGGGTTGCATGTGCGCAACGACAATGGCAGCAATGCCGTGGCTCGGGCTGCAAATGTGCTTGATGTGGCCGAGAAATGCGCCCTTGAGGCTGATGTGAAGTTCACCCCAATCGACCGATTCGACATGAACACCGTTATGGGTATTATCAATACCGTGAACGAGCGCGACATAACCGATGTGGTGGTGGGATTGCACCAGCGCGGTACGGTGGTCGACTCGTTCTACGGCAACATCATTGAGCAGCTCGTTAATCAACTGCACAAGACAGTAATAATATCGCGATGCTTCATTCCGCTTAACACCGTGGCGCGTATAGTGGTGTCGGTGCCGCCAAAAGCCGAATACGAAACAGGATTCCGCTATTGGCTGATAAAACTGTGCAACATTGCCGGCCAGCTTGGTTGCCGAATAATTTTCTGCGCCTCGCAGCAAACCCAGCCATATATTCGTGGTGTAATCCATGAGCAGAAATTCGAGGTCCGTGCTGAATTCCGTGAAACCGACGACTGGGACGACTTTGTGCTGCTGTCGAACAAGATTCTCGACGACGACCTGTTTGTGGTG
This sequence comes from Muribaculaceae bacterium, assembly GCA_051878475.1. Classification (GTDB taxonomy): domain Bacteria; phylum Bacteroidota; class Bacteroidia; order Bacteroidales; family Muribaculaceae; genus SFRY01. The sequence goes on from JBJEKE010000241.1 coordinate 10,088, forward strand.
GTGAGTGCACGGCGCACCTCGATGTCGTTCAGCAAGGACATGGACCGCATGCCCGGATTCCTATCGAAATACTTCTCACACAATAATCTGTTGATAATCTATCCAGAGCAGTTCGGCGAGATGCCATTGGTGGCATCGTTTAACGACCCTTTGGTAAATGAGCTCGGCACAGCCCCCACTGGCGTGTGGCTGAAGATAATCGGATGGTATAAGTGGCTTGTGGTGCAAAAGAAGCGGATAACACATCGCAACCGTAAGCAGCGGCGAATCGACCTTTAAAGTGTCATTCCCGGAGGCAACAGCCGGCTTACGTCGCAGCCATAGCGCAGAAGCTCGCGCACAATTGATGAACTGATGTGGCTATGCTCGGGGAGAGTGTAGAGCAGCACTGTCTCGATGCCGGTGAGCGAGCGATTTACCTCGGCAAGATTTTTCTCGTACTCGAAATCCTGAATCATGCGCACACCGCGCAGAATGAACCGTGCCCCGTATTGCTGTGCTGCATTTACGGTGAGCCCTTCGTATGCCACTACTTTCACTTTCGGATTATCCTCATACAGACTGCTTATTTGTACAATGCGACGGTCGGTTGAGAACATCGAGTGCTTGGCGTCGTTGCGGCCGATGGCAATTACAATCTGGTCGAACATATCAAGAGCCCGGTTTACTATTGACCAGTGGCCGATGGTGAAGGGATCGAACGAGCCGGGAAAAATGGCGATGCGTTGTCGGACATCGTCAGATTTTGTTGATTTCGGTGTCATCTTCGGTTACAAGGTTATCGATGATAAAAAGTTGACGTTCCATGGTGTTCTTGCCCATGTAGAAT
>JBJEKE010000242.1:0-10886 GCA_051878475.1 Muribaculaceae bacterium
CATCTGGCGCAGGTGTTTGTCTATCCCTCGCGCTACGAGGGCTTCGGCATCCCGATGCTCGAGGCGGCCACTTGCGGCACTCCGGCTATCGGTGCCACCGGTTCGTGCCTTGAGGAGGCCGGCGGCCCGGCAGCCCGGTTTATCGACCCCGACAATCATCGCGCCCTTGCCGATGAAATTGCCGAAATCGTCGGCAATCAGAACGCTATCCGTCCCGCCGTGGCCGACGCCGGAGCCCGATTCGCTCGTAACTTCAGCCATCATTCAATGGCTGATAACATATTTGCAACTTATGAAAAAGTACTCGCTCAATATTGATGAACGCGTTAGTCGCGGTGTCGACTTGTTCATGGCAGGCCACAACTGCGCCCAGTCGGTGGTAGGGGCATTTGCCGACATTTACGGCATCTCCTTCGACCTGGCTATGCGCATGGCTGCATCGTTTGGCGCCGGAATTGGCCGCCAGCGCCTCACTTGCGGCGCTGTCAGCGGCATGTGCCTGCTCGCCGGGCTGGAGAACGGCTCGGCCGACACCGACCCTCGTGTGCGTGGCGTCAACTATGCCCTCGTGCAGCAGCTTTGCGATGCTTTTCGTGCCGAAAACGGCTCGATTACCTGCGCTGAACTGCTCGGAATGAAGAAAGCTGTTGCCAATTCGGCTGTGCCGTCGGAGCGAAATGCCGAATACTATGCCAAGCGACCCTGTGCACGCATGGTGGCTTCGGCATGCCGCATATTTGCCACTTATCTCGATTCGCTCCCGATGCCCGATTAACATCGCCGTGGTTGACATCCGTGGATGTGCATTGCGTTTTTCGTCGAAATATTTTTTCGTGAAACGCTTGCATGTATTATTTTTGTAGCCGATTTCCAACAAATACCAAATTTTTATTGTTATATGGGCGGTTTATTTGGCGCAGTGTCGAAAAAATGTTGCAAAGCCGACGTTTTCTATGGCACCGACTATAATTCTCATTTAGGCACCCGACGTGCCGGTATGGCTACCTACAGCCCCGAAAAAGGTTTCGTTCGTAAAATCCATAATCTCGAAAGCACTTACTTCCGCACTAAATTCGAATGCGAGTTGCCCGATTTCGACGGCAATGCCGGTATCGGCGTTATCAGCGACACCGATGCCCAGCCCATTGTGTTCAATTCCCACCTGGGCCGCTTTGCTATCGTAACTGTTGCCAAGATTGCCAACATCGACGAGCTGGAGAAGCAGTTGCTTGAGCGCGGCCGACACTTTGCCGAACTGAGCAGCGGACGCACAAACCAAACCGAGCTCGTTGGCCTCCTGATTAACGAAGGCCGCAACTTCGTAGAGGGCATCGAGAATGTGTATCGCCAAGTGAAAGGCTCATGCACTATGCTTCTGCTCACCGAAAACGGTATTATTGCCGCACGCGATGCATTGGGCCGTACTCCTATCGTGGTGGGCCGAAAAGAGGATGGATTTGCCGTGTCGAGCGAATCGTCGGCATTCCCTAACCTCGATTACGAAACCGACCGATATGTGGGCCCCGGCGAGATTCTGCACATCACTGCCGATGGTATCACTCAGTTGCGCAAGCCTAACGAGCAGATGCAGATTTGCTCGTTCCTGTGGGTGTACTACGGGTTCCCGACTTCGTCGTACGAAGGGGTAAACGTTGAGAAAGTGCGTTTCTCTTGCGGCGAAAAGATGGGACGCACCGACGACTCCGACGTTGACTGCGCTTGCGGTATCCCCGACTCGGGCGTGGGTATGGCTCTGGGATATGCCGAAGGCAAAGGCGTGCCGTATCATCGTGCTATTGCAAAATACACTCCCACATGGCCGCGCAGCTTCACTCCAAGCGACCAGACTATGCGCTCGCTCGTGGCAAAGATGAAGCTGATTCCTAACCGCGCCATGCTCGATGGGCAGCGTCTGCTATTCTGCGACGACTCTATTGTGCGCGGAACTCAACTGCGCGACAATGTGAAGGTGCTTTACGACTATGGCGCTCGCGAAGTGCACATGCGCATCGCTTGCCCGCCGCTTATATATGGATGTCCGTTCATCGGCTTCACCGCTTCGAAATCCGACCTCGAACTCATCACCCGCCGCATCATCGGCGAGTTTGAAGGCGATCCCAACAAGAACCTCGAAAAATATGCCACCACCGATTCGCCTGAATACAAGCGTCTCGTCGAGGAAATCCGCAGCCGTTTTGGCCTCACTTCGTTGAAGTTCAACACCATTGAAACCCTCATAGAAGCCATCGGACTGCCTAAGTGCAAGGTGTGCACCCACTGCTTCGACGGCTCAAGCCACTTTGCCGAATGACATCTCCCCGTATTTGGCCGCAATCCCCGACTGTTGGTTATAGCAGCCGGGGATTGCCGTTTATAGTAACATTGTCATGAATGCCGGAACCATCAGCACTTCGCTGTCTTTTCTCAAATCCTTTGTATACACCAGATATTGGTTGGATACACGGTCGGGAAATTTCTTAAAGAATGCATCGAGCGAAGCGTGGTTCTTGTATCCCGACGATTTCACCTCTATTGGGCAAATCTTGCTGCCGCGTGATATCAGAAAGTCAATTTCGTAGTTGTGCTTACCGCTTTCGGTTGGCCATGTGTGATAAAAGAGTTCGTTGCCGGCTGCCTTGAGCATCTGAGCCACTACATTCTCGTATACATAACCAAGGTCGGCCGACAATTTGTCGCTAAGGAGTTTCTGGTAGATGATGTTTTCGGTAACGTCCTTGTCGCGGAAGGCCAATGTAATGAATAGTCCGGTGTCAGTAAGATATAATTTATACTTATCTGAATCTTCGTGTAATGTCTGTCCTACGTTAGGGTCGTTGGCATGATGTGAGAACAGCACAACTTGTGAATCTTCCATGTCTTGAAGCAATTCCTTGATTTGGTTTGGCTTACCGCGTTCAATAACGCTCGAAATCTTATATCTTGAAGCGTTTTTGTTTAGCTGCGATGGAATTGCATAAAACAATCGAGTCATCCGTCCTGTTGGATCAATCTTTCTGAAATCGTCAGCATAAAGTTCAATTATTTCTCGTTTCACTTCGTCAACAACACTAAGGTTGTTAGTGTTGAGATAGGTTTCGATGGCCTGTGGCATTCCTCCGACAAGCATATACAGACGAAAGTCGCGCAGTAGTTTCCTTGTAAGATTATCGCCCAGCGATTTCTTTCGCTCAAATGTTTCGCGTAGCATGGGCATTGTCACATCATCGCCCAATGCCCAGCGGAATTCCTCATAATCTAACGGATAAAGTGTCATGCGAGTTTCCTCGCTGGGTATTCGTATGTTTTTGGTGTTTTTCTTTATGGAAATGAGCGAGCCGGTTTCTATGTAGTCGTAGCGTCCGTCTTTCACCAGTTTCTTTATGGCTTGGCGTGCCAATGGACAATCTTGTACTTCATCGAAGATGATTACCGATTTGCGATGTTCCAGGCGTTTCTTGAAATGGAATTGCAACTGGAACAGAAGATTATCGAGATCGGAAATATCATTGAACAGATTCTTTATTTCTGGTGATGTTTCGGTGAAATCGATTAGAATATATGACTCATACTCGTTTTTGGCAAATTCTTCAACCAATGTTGATTTACCAACACGTCGGGCTCCTTTGATGAGTAGTGCTGTGCTGCCGTTTCGCTCTTGTTTCCATTGGAGCATTTTTGAGTAGAGTTTTCGCTTGAATATTCTATTGCTCATGTTGTATTGTTTTCTGTTTACGGTGCAATTTACAAATTGTTGTGCATTTCCTCACAATTTTTTTGGTGGAAAATACCCATTTCCTCATAATTTTCGGTATTTTGGTGCTAAAATGTGCATTTCCTCACAATTTTTTTGGCGGAAAATACCCATTTCCTCACATTTTAACGTATTTTTAATATTTTAGCCTTTGATGGCCTCATTATACAGCAATCCCCGACTGTTGGTTATAGCAGCCGGGGATTGCCGATGATGGTGTGACGGTTATCTCACCAGTTGCTTGGTGTGCTTGCCGTTGCTCATCCGCACTATGTGCAGGCCTTTCTCGTTAGCATCAACAGGCTGGCCCATGATGTTGTAGTGCTGCAATTCCTCGGCATTGTCGGTGCCGACGGTTTCAACTCCCGAGTATTCGAAAGCAAAGGCATCGCCGGTGGCGAATGTCGAGCCGAGGTAGGCGGCATTTACAGTTTGCACGCCCCAGGTGAACTGTCCCGACTGGCGTGGGGCGAAGCGCACGGTGGTGTTGCATCCGGCATTGCCGAAGGTGTTGGTCTTGCGCACACCGTCGAGTTCTCCGCCAACGAATGCCGAGCAATCGGTGATGAAGCGTCCGTCGGCATCGCGAACGAAGAATTCGTAGGTTTCGCATCCGGCAGCCGATGCCGGAGCGGACCACGACAGTGTCACAATGTTGCCTTCAACGGTGGCTGTGAGTGCTGATGGAGCATCGGGGCGCTGTGGAGCGGCGTTGGAGTTGCAAGCCACCACCATAGTGCGGCCCTGCTGTTCGGGAGTCAGGAAGAGCTCATCCTTGAAATAGCCTTGGCAGCAATAGTCCTTCACGCCGTCGCCGTTCCAGTCGGGGAACGAGATTGTTTGCGATAGTGCCCCGGGGAGCAAGGTCGCGCAGCGGAATGCGCCGGTTCCGTTATTGTTTTCGTACACGTGAGCTGTGGTATTGTTGTTTATTCGGTCGTTGTATCCCGATGTTACGATGTCGAAATCGCCATCGCCGTCCCAGTCGATTACACCTACGGCTTCGGGAAGCGGAGAGCTGCGGTAGAAGTAAGTCTGCAGATAACCGTTCACCGATTTGAATGATGGACGTTCGCCGCCTTGGTTGGCATACACAATCTGGCCGTATGCGGTGCTGCCTTGGTTGGCGTCGCCCGATCCGGTGATGTAGAAGTCCATCAGGCCATCGTTGTTGAAGTCAGCCACTTTCAGAGCGCCTCCGGTGCGTCGGGCAACATCCGAACCATTGTCGTTGAGTCCCAGAGGGGAGAAATGTCCGGGGTTATCCGGGTTGTTCAGATATATTTCGGTGAGTATGTTCATGCCGGTGGTGCCGGTAACCTTTGCGCTGATAATCAGGTCGGTGAAGCTGTCGTTATTGAAGTCGGCGGCTTCTATGATGGCGTTCGACAGGTTATACTCGTCGATAAACGGGATGGCCTCGAAGGTGAACGCATCGGCCTCGAATCCCAGGTTGTGGAGCACATAGTTGTAGCAAGCGGTACCTTGGTTGCCGATTGTTACGATGTCGGTGAGGCCGTCGTTGTCAACATCGATGATGGCTGCTGTGTGCGGGGCGCGGATGTCGAATTCGATGGTATTTCCCGAAGCATCCACAATGCTGAGAGCCGCAGTGCGGAAAGTGCCGTCGCCGTTTCCCAGGAATACACCTTCGCTGCCAAGCCCCTTGACGTAGGCATCTTCGGTGAGGCTTTTGCCGATAGCTTCGAATGCCACGATGTCCATTGTGCCGTCGTGGTTAATGTCGCAAGGCAGAATTGCCGGCATTTCAGCCACTTGGATGGCCGAAGCCTTCCCGTCGAGGTCGTCCCATGCCTTGGTGGCATCGTTCCATAGGCTGATGTGCATCAGTCGGCGCTTGGCTGAGCCGTCTTTTGCCGATTCGTTGTGAATGTTTCGTGTGGCGCCTCCCGAAATCATGTCGAGGTGACCGTCGTTGTTCAGGTCGATGGTTGCGCTGCCTCCGCGCTCGTATCCGCGGTCGATGTCAACGTAAGCCACATCTTCCCAGCCCAGAGCGCGCTCGCCCTTGTTGACCGGGCGGATAAACGGCATGTTGGCCACTTTCAGGTCGTCGCCGTCGAAACGCATAGAGCCAATGTAGGTAACGCGCGGATGAATGTCCGAAGTGCTGTAGTGAGCGTGGAAGGCAATGCGCATGTTGCCGTCGGCATCGTTGAACAGTGTGTGGTGGCCGGTGCCCACAAGGTCGTATATGCGGCACAATATCGGGTTGGATGCCGATTTGGTCCATACCGGTTCGTTGAGCGATGTTGTTGTGGCATAGCCCACAGCATAGTCCTGGCTTTGGTAGTTGTTGGCCGAATAGGTCAGGTAGTATATACTGTTGTGCTTCACCATGTTCGGGCCCTCGATAACTCGCGGCCACACATTTTCCCAGTCGGCCGACACCGAGAAGCAATGCTTCAGAGTTCCCTCCTTTGGGGTGATGCAGTCTTCGTCGAGCTCGCACATCCATATGCAGTTACCGTCGGTGAAGCGTACGAAGAACAGATACGGAGTGCCGTCGTCGTCGCGGAACATCGACGAGTCGATGCACTTTTCCGAGCCTATAAGCGATTCCATCTGGTAGCCGCCCACTTGTACGAACGGGCCGAGCGGCGATTCGGAGCGGGCTGCAAACAGGTGTTCGTTGGCCGAATAATACATCACATATCCGTCGCCCACCCGATATACTTCCGGAGCCCAGAACCATTGCTTTTCGGTGCAGTCGTTTTTGTGCAGTGCCAGCTGGCTCTGCTGTTGCCATTCTATGAGATTGTCGGAGGTGAACACCACGATGCCGTCGCCCGAATAGGTGCCGTAGGCATAATAGGTTCCATCTTCATAAAACACAAAAGGGTCGGCAAGCGGAAGCTTGCTCACTTGATACTGTGCCATGGCAGCGGTGGCGTAGGCAATGAGCAGAGCAAGTAACAGTGCGGTACGTTTCATTGTTAATTGAGTGTTGATTTTCCAGTGGTTAATTATGTTTCATGGCAAAAGTTGAGATAGCCGTCCGGCACATCCGCACATTTGCGCATTTCAAAATTAGTCCACATTGGGCCTCAACTATGGGTAGAATTGTGTTTTTAACGGGTAATTTTGTCTATTTTGTCTATCCGGTTCGTTCTTTAAGGGTTTAGGTTAGTAAAATGTTGTGATTTCTCTTAATGCTATGAATGCTGCAAAGATAAGGCTGTGCAAGGCCTGCAAATTGCGAAAACCTCCACCCTAACCATAAAGTTTAATTTTTTTGTTAATGATGGGCTCGTTTTGGCACTTGCTCCGGCATATATTTGTACTATCAATGGCAAATTATGGTATTAACCTTTAAACTATTGGCGATATCTGCTCGTCCGACGAAGCATACGACCGCGAAAGCGATCTCTAACCACCAACCGCTCGTAAAAACGATGTATCCCGATGGCCGTGATGGGCATCGGGATACAATTATATCAGAAGTGGCGGTTTTCGCGTTATGGCGGCATATACCTTTGGTAATTTTGCCGTAGGAGATGCGGGCATCGCCATCGTTGAGCGTCAGAGCATTGCTTTCACCTGATGGTAGACGTTTTCGGCGGTGTAGCCGAGTTTCTCGTCGAGAACCTTGTAAGGAGCCGAGAAACCGAAGCTTGGCATGCCCCATACCTTGCCGTTGTGGCCAACGAGGCCCTCGAGCGTTACAGGTAGGCCGGCGGTGAGGCCGAAAATCTTGGCACCTTCAGGTAGCACGCTTTGCTGATACTCCTTGCTTTGGCTGCGGAACAAGCCTTCAGATGGCACACTAACGATGCGCACCTTCACGCCGTCGGCACGGAGCAGCTGAGCGCCGCTAACCAGTGTTGACACTTCCGAACCGCTGGCAAGCAGGATTACGTCGAAGTCGGGATCGCTGTCGGCCACTATATAGGCACCGCGTCGAGCTTGCTCGTAGTTGTTTCCGGCGGGAAGCTTGGCGATGTTCTGTCGAGAGAGCACCAGCGCAGTGGGGGTGGCCATGTTTTCCATAGCCATTGCCCAGCACACAGTGGTTTCGTCGGCATCTGCAGGACGGAACACACGGATAGAGTCGTTGCCGTGGTGGTTCTTTAGTTTTTCCATCAGACGAATCTGGGCTTCCTGTTCAACCGGTTCGTGAGTAGGTCCGTCTTCGCCCACACGGAATGCGTCGTGGGTCCAGATAAACTTGATGGGCACTTCCATCAAAGCAGCCATACGGGCTGCAGGCTTCATATAGTCGGAGAACACGAAGAAAGTACCGCAGGCGGGGATAACGCCTCCATGCAGATACATGCCGATGCACATGCAAGCCATGGTGAGTTCAGCCACACCGGCTTGGAAGAAGGCGCCGGAGAAGTCGCCGGCTTGCATCGAGGTGGTTTTCTTCAGGAATCCGTCGGTCTTGTCGGAGTTCGACAAATCGGCCGATGAGCACACCATGTTGGGCACTTGCTGGGCGAGCACACCAAGGCAGGTTGCACTGGCGGCACGGGTTGCCGAGCCTTCCTTCTGCACGCAAGCGCTCCAGTCGACTTTCGGAGCGTTTCCGCTGAACCATTCCTTCAGCTGGGTAGCCTTCTCCGGGTTGGCTTTTGCCCATTCTGCCTCTTCAGCGCGGCGGGCAGCCACAATCTGCTTCAGAGCTTCGCGGCGGTCGGCATACAGCTTGGCAACATCGGGGAAAATCACAAACGGGTTTTCGGGGTCGCCACCAAGGTTGCGGATGGTGTTGACGTAGGCATCGCCACCCAGCGGAGCACCGTGGGTGTTGATGCAAGCCTCGTAGCTCGAGCCGTCGGCACGCAGGGCGCCTTTGCCCATCACGGTCTTGCCAATTATTAGGGTAGGGCGATGCTTCTCGGCCAAAGCGGCATTGAGGGCAGCGCGAATGTCGTCGGCATCGTTGCCGTTGCAGGTAATCACATTCCAGCCCCAGGCCTTGTATTTTGCAGCAGTGTCCTCTTTCATCACCACGTCGGTGGGAGTGGATAGCTGGATGTCGTTGGAGTCGTAGAACATAATCAGGTTGTCGAGGCCCAGGAGACCGGCAATTCGGCCGGTGCCCTGCGAGATTTCCTCCTCAACACCACCATCGGAAATGTAGGCATATATCTTGTGCTGCATCGGGGTGTGCCCCAAACGAGCCTCAAGGAATTTCTCGGCCACAGCTGCGCCGGCGCCGAAGGTATGACCCTGGCCGAGGGGGCCGGAGGTGTTCTCGATGCCGCGGGCGAGGTCGCGCTCGGGGTGTCCGGGCGTAGGTGAGCCCCATTGGCGGAACTGCTTCAGTTCGTCGATGCTGAATCGGCCTTGAAGGGCAAGAGCCGAATAAAGCATAGGCGACATGTGCCCAGGGTCGAGATAGAAACGGTCGCGTCCGGTCCATTCGGCATCATCGGGGTCGTAGACGAGGTATTCCGAGAAAAGCACATTGATAAAGTCGGCACCACCCATAGCGCCACCGGGATGCCCCGAATTGGCTTTCTCAACCATCGAGGCGGCGAGAATACGGATGTTGTCGGCTGCATGCAGCATTACTTTGTTGTCGTTCATAATTGTATGGTATTATTTGATTTTAATTACAACAATCGATTTTGCCGGCACTTTGGCAGTGACAGCGCCTTTTGCAATTTTTGCACCCTTGAATTCAGCCGGGCTTACGCGGTTGGGGTTAGCAAAGTCGTTGTAGTCGGTAACGGCATTGGCGGTGAGGATGGTGCCGCTGACGGCCGAAGCCTTCTTGGTGAGGCCGTCGAGGTCGATCGACACATTCTGTGCGCTATCGAGGCTTACGTTGGCCATTGCAACCACGATAGAGCCGTCAGCTGTGCGGGCGGCGCTGACCGATAGCAGCGGGATGGTGCGGTTGTCGCGAACCTTCATCGAGTCGGTGACCACGTCGATAGGCAGGTAGGTGGCTTCTTGGAAGTCCTTGTACATGCTGAACACGTGATAGCTCGGGGTGAGCACCATATGGCCGGTGCCTTTGGTGTCGGTGAGAATCATTGCCTGGAGCACGTTTACCACCTGGGCAATGTTGGCCATACGCACGCGGTCGGTGTGGCGATGGAACACGTTGAGCGACAAAGCAGCCACGAAAGCGTCGCGCAGACAGTTCTGCTGATAGAGGTGCCCGCTGATGGTGCCCGGTTCTTCGTCCCACCATGTGCCCCATTCGTCAACGAGCAGGCCGATTTTCTTCTCAGGGTCCTTTTCGTCCATAATAGAGCTGTGGATGCTGATAACGTCTTCTATCTCAAGGCATTTGCCCATGGTCCAGTAGTAATCGTCGTTTGAGAAGTTGGTGGCCGAGCCTTTGCTGCCGCTCCATCCGGGAACAGTGTAGTAGTGCAGCGAGAGGCCGTTCATAATGCCGCCCACATTGTTCATCATCACGCGGGTCCAGTTGTAGTCGTAGTCGCTGGCGCCGGATGCAATCTTGTAAAGTCGATGGTTGTCGTAGTTACGGCAATATGTTGAATATCGGCGGAAGAGGTCGCCATAGTATTCAGGGCGCATCGAGCCGCCGCAACCCCAGCTTTCGTTGCCCACACCGAGGAATTTCACGTTCCACGATTTCTCGCGGCCGTTTTTACGGCGCAGGTTAGCCATTGGGGTGTCGCCGTCGCTGGTCATGTATTCCACCCATTTAGCCAGTTCCTCAACTGTGCCGCTACCCACGTTGCCGCTGATGTAAGGCTCGCATTCAAGCATTTCGCACAGGTTAAGGAATTCGTGGGTGCCAAACGAGTTGTCCTCGATAGTGCCGCCCCAGTTGTTGTTCTGCATTTTCGGGCGGTTCTCCTTCGGACCTATACCGTCGGTCCAGTGATATTCGTCGGCAAAGCAGCCACCGGGCCAGCGGAGCACGGGAATCTGCAGTGCTTTCAGTGCGTCGAACACATCTTTTCTGTAGCCGTTGATGTTGGGGATAGGAGAGTCTTCGCCTACCCACAGGCCGCCATAGATGCAGGTGCCCAGATGCTCGGCAAACTGGCCGTAGATTTCCTTGTGGATTTTCTGCGTGCCACGGTCGGTGTGGATGGTTACCTTGGTATCGTTAGCCAATGCGGCCACGCTCAGCGTGGCCGTCAAGGCAATTATAGTGAATATTCGTTTCATCAGTAATCGT
>JBJEKE010000243.1:0-2608 GCA_051878475.1 Muribaculaceae bacterium
CGAACATGTCTTATAGTTAAAGTTTAAATATGTCTCCTCAACTACGCGTTGGTCATAGTTTTGTGGGTATTGGTCCCAGTATCTGTAATAGGATACGTCCCACGAACTGATAAGGTTTGTATGGCCATCCTTCAGCTCTTTAATCATCTCGGAACAAAGGGCAAAAAGTTCTTGCTGCGTCATTTCGTTTGTAACCTTGGCGCGATAACGTTTGCCCACTTCGTCCCAGTCGATGCTCTTGTAGTCAAAGAAGCAGTAATTCTCGTCGATAGCCGTCCAAAGTGCGTCGAAATTGCCCACAGCATTATTATCGAATTCTTCTTGGCTGTGGCACGAGACCAGCAATGCCATCACTGATATATATAGAAGCTGTCTTAACTGTTTCATATCAATATAATGCTGAAATAATACGACAATTGGCTGATGGCTTGAAATTGGGTGAGATGCTAATCCAGTCGCCACCGATACCGATTGTAAAAGTGTGGGTGCGTATCTGTGTGTTGATGTTGCATACCCAACTGTTTTCTATCGTGTTTCTGTAGCCCAGACGTAGCACTGTGTTCCCAAATCGCAGGTCGGCCGAAACAATGTTAATCATATCGAATCGGTTTCCCCACCAGCCAAAGTGTGCAAGGTTGTTGCGGTTACCTACATATATTTCGTAGAACGATTCCCCGTAGTCGGGCGAGAAGAATACACCCATCATTGGAATGGTTGCTTGATAGCGTAATGTGATTGGCAAACGGCCAATATGGGTGTTGTAGATAGCCATAGCCATGGGATTGATACTGAAATTAATCTTTGCCGACACGGGGTTGTTGGAGTTTGCTGCATTGTAAATCACGCCGCCATTAAAAGATGCGCCGCCGCCAGCCGCAATCTTCAGCGATGGTTTGATGCTCCAGCGATGAAGCATTCCCCATGCAAAGTCGACCATCAGTGAGTGCATTGTACGATTTCTGACACGGTTTTCAACATTGGCGTAAGAAACTCCTGCACCCAAGGTCATAATCCATTTTTCAGGTGAGAATTTCATAGCCTGCATCCGTTCGTATCCTATACGGGCATTAATTCCGGTGTAACGGATAGGGGTGAGGTAAGTGTCGAGTATCGAGGAGCTGCCCACTTCGGCCGAATATATTGAGTTGACTGGTCGAAGCACAGAACAACTGTCTATGTCCGCGATATCTGCTGCCGATACCGAAAACGTTGCGATAGTCGCAGTGATGAGTGCGATGACTTTATTCTTTATCGTCGACATCGTCAAATATGCTTTTTTGTCCGGTAAGTTCGTCGAATAGCTGGTTAAACGATTTTGGAGAATCGTCATTGGAAGTTTCCTGGTTGTTCGGCAGGTCGATGTCTGGTGATGTTTCCTCCGGTTCGTCGACAATCTTTGGCTCTATTTCCACTATGCTCTCAATGTTATAGTTGGATATTCTTTTGCCTTTAGCCTTGAAGCTTTTTTCTCCAATAAACTCTTCAGCATCGATAGTGAGCTGAGGACGGAACGAGTCAGCGCCACCGAATGTGACCAGGAACTGAGGATGTCTTTCGTTGCTTATCAGTTGAAGCTCTGATTTCGGGTTTCCACCTATGAAACTTTGCTTTTTGGCCGATACCTCAAACTGGAATCGTTTGATGTATTGGAATTTCTGGTCGGCATCATAAAGGATGGCGGTCCATACATTTCCATCTATGTATTTGCCTATATATTTAATGTTTTCGTCGTAGTGGTTGCCGGCGTCGAATGTAGTGGTGTAGAATTCTCCGTTGTTGAGTATCACCAGTACCTTGTCGGTTCCGTTGAATTCTCCGAGCAGTTCGCCTCGTCCATCGTAGTTCAGTCGGAGCACATCCCAATCGAACCATACGTTGCGGCCTCCGAGAGTTGATGCGCCTCGTTCCTTAAGAGTCACTCGGTGAATTTCGTTTTTGGTCACTATGTTACCTCTCGATGCCTTTCCTTTAATTGCAATGTCGGCAAGGTCGATGTCGAATTGCAGCACTTTTAGCCTGAATTTTGGCTTCAGGGTAATGCGCAGAGTCTCCGCTTCGCCGTTGGGGTTTGCAGTGAACCACCATATTTTAGACCCCGGTGTGCCTTGAGTGAACAGATACTCTTTATCGCGAGTGATACCGGTTACTGCAAATCGCTTCATATATGTGATGCCGCCTTTGCCGTCTTGATATAATACATTATATATTGTGCGGGTGTCGTTACGCTTGAATACGTTTAGATAAAGTATGTTTTTGCCTACATACAGTTTCTCGCACACCTTTACAATCTTGTATTTTCCATCTTTGAAGAATATGATAATGTCGTCGATATCCGAGCAGTTGCACACAAACTCGTCCTTTTTCAGCGATGTGCCGATGAATCCTTCCTCGCGGTTGATATATAGTTTCTCATTGGCTTCAGCCACCTGTGCTGCTTCGATGTTGTCGAAGTTGCGGATAATGGTGCGGCGTGGAAATGCTTGTCCGTATTTGTCCTTTAACTTTTCATACCATTTGATAGTGAATTCCACTATGTGCTCAATGTCGAAATTGATATTCTCAATTATTTCGTTGAGTGTGGCTATGTATTCGTCGGCTTTGTCGGAAT
>JBJEKE010000244.1:0-2607 GCA_051878475.1 Muribaculaceae bacterium
CTTATGCGGTAATATGCCATAAGCCCAAGCGATGTGTATTTACGTCCCCAGATGTCCCAATTGGTCAGGCGGGCATCCTCTCTGTAGTTGCCTATGTAGCCTTCGGCGGTTTGTGTTGCCATAAGTGATTTGGCTGCTCCGGCAATCATATCGTAGAGCTCTTTGTCGTGGCTGTATTCATAGCCGGCAACGGCACCGAGCATCCATTTGCCTATGAATTCGGTTTGCCAGTATTTCCGTTCTTCGCGATGGCGGAATGGCTCGATAAGATACTCTGTATCGGCCTTTTTGGTGATGTTTGCAATGCAGTCGTCGATGCGCTTCCCGATGTGCCCACCGAGCGTTATCGACTCAACATTCAAGGCATGGCCCAGAAGCGGCATTGTGATGGCTGCAATTAGCAGATAGATTGCTTTCTTCATGTTTCTTTCTCTTTATTGGGTTTATTGATTGGTATTGTTCAGCATATGTTATCTCACCACTATTTTGCGGCCGCGTGCATTGTCGAGTGCTACTATGTATATGCCCTTTTCGAGCGCAATGGTGGTGCGCCCTGCCTCTATGGTGCATTCATACACCGGTGTGGCGTCGGTGCTGTATACCGATACCTGCTCGCTTTTGGCCGATTCCACTACAATGCCGCCCGTTGTCGGGAATATGTTCCAGTCGCTTCGATGTGGTGCCGATACCGAGCTCACCACATAGTCGGTGATTTCTATGTCGTCGATGTTGAAGCGCCCTCCGTCGCTGCGGTCAAACTTGAATCGCACCTTGCCGGTGATGTCGGCAGTGAAGGAATATTGCTGCAGAATGCTTTGCTCAATGATCACTGTGGTGAGTTTTGTCCAGTTTGTGCCGCCGTCAATCGAATATAGGATGTCGACTGTCGGAGCATTGTCGCCCGACCATAGGGCCGCCCAGAATTTTATCGATTTGGCGCCGTTGAGTTTGTCGCCGAGCATGGTCAGCGATGCATGCGACGATGATTTGCCGAAACGTGCTGCCACTCCGTCGTGGCGGTTGGTGTCGGCCCATACGCCAACGTTCTCAAAATGCCATTCCGATGCGGTGCCGGTCTTGTCGGCTGTCCAGTATCCGCCGGTGGATATGTTCTCGAATGTCTCGATAAACGACCGCGGTGTTGCCACGGTGAGTTGCAAGTCGGCCTCGTTGCCGTTCATCGATGCTGTGGTGAGTGTCAATTCTCCTGAGAATGTGCCTTCTTCGCTTTGTGCCTTGCCACGAACGTAGATGGTTTCGCCGTCAGGGCTGATGGTGAGCGACGACGACCAGACAGACATGTCGCGGCTTATTTCAAACGGTCCGTATGCTGTGGCGGTGATATCCTCGGTGATATATTCGGTGTAAATCTCAACTTCGGCTGCTTGCGATGGCTCGCCGGGGAGGGCGGTCAGGTTTAGCGAATTCTCAGCATATACCAATGCCAGCACCGGTATAGGTGCTGCAGTGGTAACGCTCACGGTATTAGATGTGAGGCTGCCCGACAACAGCGTATAGGTATAGGTAGTGAGTGGTGTCAAGCCTTCCACGGTGTGATGCTCATCGTCGGCGCTCACTTCTGTCGGGTAGCCGCTTATGCTTGTGCCGTTTTGCATTACGTTGAGCGTATATTTGGCTCCGCTGCCCGAGATGTTCATCCAGTTGGCAATGAAACTGTCCTGGCTAACCTGTGTGGCGTCGAGGGCTGGGATTCCACTGAGGGCTTCGGCCTTGACTGTGAACGACAGCTGTATCTCGCCGCTGCCCACTGTGATGGTGTTGCTGAATTGCCCTTCGCTCAGTGCATTGAACGTAACGTTCAGTGTCGCCCCGTTGCTGCTTGTCACGGCCGATGCATCGAGTGTGGTGGGCGTCAGTGCAAAGTTGGTGTTGTCGGTCATTTCGGTCAGCAGGTCGTCGATTAGGCTTATGCCTTTCACCGTTATGCTTAGCGTAATGGCATGGCCAACGGCAGTTTTGCCCATATCGAACACCTGCCCTTCGGTGGGCATGGTAATCTCCGGCTCAACGGCTCCGCCCGGAGTCCAACCCATCGACGAACTTGTGCCCCAGATATATTCCACCAGCTCGGGGTGGTCGATAAACGGATTGCGGTTGTTCTGATATGCATACACTGCCTCGTTGCGGTTAAGTTCCTTGTCGCTTACCGGGTCGTTGCGATGCCATTTCAGCAGCAGGTTCAGCGCCCATGTCGAAAAGCAGGGATATGAGTTGCCGGCAAGCATATCGCTGTCCCATCCGGATATTTTGTTGTTGTAGGCAGCGGCCATATAGAAGTATGAGCGGGCAAAGTCGCCTTTATACTCATCGACCGGCTCAAACACTGTGCCGCTGTAGCCGGGAAACGTAGAGCTCCCGAGCTTGCCCAGGGCATCAACGCCATTGTTCGATGGTAGTGTGGTGCCGTTGGAGCATTCGCCGTATGGGTAGTTGCTGCGCTGGCCGTTCACCTTGCCATCGGTGGGATAGATGTGGAAGGCATCGCTGTACATCGGCGATGCATCGTTAAACCAGCTCTTCGGAAATGAGTGCTCACGGTTATAGCAGTCGCCCACAGCCGAATAGTTGCCGCAACGCTGTCCGGTG
>JBJEKE010000245.1:0-2595 GCA_051878475.1 Muribaculaceae bacterium
TCCTCGCCATAGCGTTTTGCCTTGCCGGCACCAACACCGGGCACATTCTGCAATTCCTCGATACTTATTGGATAAGTTGTAGCCATAGCCTCGAGCGACGGATCCTGGAAGATTACGTAAGGAGGCAATTGCAGGTTCTTAGCAATTTTCTTACGCAAATCCTTCAGAATTGAATAAAGTTCGGGGTCGACAGCACACGATGCTCCTCCTTTAATAGGAATTTCATCGATGTTGTTCTCGCTATAATCGGTATCTTCAACAATCTTGAACGACACGGGCTTCTTCAAGAAACTATGTCCGGATTTAGTAACCTTAAGCAAACCGTAATTTTCAATATCTTTATCAAGATATCCTGCAATTATTGCTTGACGGATTACAGCCATAAGGCGACGCTCGTCGTCAGCGCCCATGGTTCCGAACATTTCAAGTTCATCGTGATTATATGACTTTATTTCGTTGGTTTCCTTACCAATGAGAATATTGGTAACGTAATCAGCCTTAAATTTTTCCTTAAGCGCAAGAATAGTTTCAATAATTGCGCACAAATCGTCTTTTGCTTCCACTTGCTTTTTGGGATTTAGACAGTTGTCACAGTTCCCGCAATTATCCTGATTATAATCCTCTCCGAAATAATGCAAAAGGGTGCGGCGGCGGCACAGCGAAGATTCGGCGTACGAAGCTGTTTCGAGCAGCAACTGCTTGCCGATTTCTTGTTCAGCCACAGGCTTTCCCTGCATGAATTTCTCAAGTTTCTGTAAATCCTTGTTGGTATAGAATGTGATGCATTGACCTTCACCGCCATCTCTGCCTGCCCGTCCGGTTTCCTGATAGTAGCCTTCGAGGCTCTTGGGAATGTCGTAATGAATAACATAGCGAACATCGGGCTTATCAATGCCCATACCGAATGCAATTGTAGCTACTATGACATCACATTTCTCAAGAAGGAACGCATCCTGATTGGCAGAGCGAGTGGCGCTGTCCATGCCCGCATGATATGGCAAGGCATTGATATCGTTAACCACCAAAGTCTCGGCCAGTTCCTCAACTTTTTTTCGGCTAAGGCAATACACTATGCCGCTCTTGCCTTCCTGCGATTTAATATAGCGGATTAGGTCCTTATCGACATCCTTGGTTTTAGGCCTTACTTCGTAATAAAGGTTGGGCCTGTTGAACGACGACTTAAACACAGCGGCCTTGGTCATGCCAAGGTTTTTCTGTATATCGTGTTGAACCTTAGGCGTAGCAGTAGCAGTTAGAGCAATTAATGGACGTGGGCCTATTTCGTTGATAATGGGGCGAATCCTGCGATATTCAGGGCGGAAGTCATGCCCCCATTCCGAAATACAGTGAGCCTCGTCAACGGCATAAAACGAGATTTTAATCGTTTTAAGGAAATCGATATTCTCCTCTTTTGTGAGCGATTCCGGTGCTACATAAAGGAGTTTAGTCTTTCCCGAGGTCACATCACTCTTTACCATGTCGATAGCTTGCTTGTTAAGTGAGGAATTCAAGAAGTGAGCCACTCCGTCTTCGTCGCTGAAATTGCGCATTGCATCCACCTGGTTCTTCATCAAGGCAATCAAAGGAGATATGACAATAGCTGTTCCGTCCATAATCAACGATGGCAACTGGTAGCAAAGCGACTTGCCGCCACCGGTTGGCATAAGCACAAAGGTGTCTTTCTCGTTTATCAGGTTCTCGATTATTTGCTCTTGATTGCCTTTAAACGAATCAAAACCGAAATGCTTTTTCAGCTCTTTGTGGAGAAAATCTTTGCTTTGCATCGTTATACCTTGATGAATTTATACTTCTATACAACAAAAATAAACTTCACCAATTAGAAATACAACTTTTTTCAGTAAATAATTGCGAGTATTCTTTTATTATTTCAGAATATCAAAATTTGCCTGCTCCAATTTCGAAGCAGCGTAGTCTTTGGTTAACACGAATTTTTTTGATTTTCCGCCAGGCATACTGTACATGGCATCAATCATAATGGTCTCGACAATTGAACGAAGTCCACGAGCGCCAAGTTTATACTCAATTGCTTTGTCGACAATGAAATCGAGAGCATCGTCGTCGATTGTAAGCTTAATGCCATCGATTTGAAAAAGCTTAATATACTGGCGAACGATAGCATTTTTCGGTTCGGTGAGTATGCGGCGTAACGCAGTACGGTCGAGTGGCTCGAGATTTGTAAGCACCGGCAGACGGCCAATGATTTCAGGTATCAATCCGAACGATTTCAAATCTTGGGGGGCCACGAACCTGATGAGATTGTCGCGCTGATAATTGCGACGAGCAGCATCGTTGCCATAACCTACTACATGAGTGTTGAGGCGCAATGCAATCTTGCGCTCAATGCCCTCAAAAGCGCCACCGCAAATGAAAAGAATATTCTTGGTGTCGACAGCAATCATGCGCTGCTCGGGATGCTTGCGTCCGCCATTCGGTGGCACATTCACTATTGAGCCTTCCAACAATTTGAGCAATCCTTGCTGAACGCCTTCTCCGCTTACGTCGCGTGTTATCGAAGGATTGTCACTTTTACGAGCGATTTTGTCGATTTCATCGATAAAGACAATACCACGTTCT
>JBJEKE010000246.1:0-10662 GCA_051878475.1 Muribaculaceae bacterium
GAAAATGGCCAATACTGAGATAAGAAGCATAATGTATCCTAATAGAGTGATTGCTGAGCCATAAGGGTCGAAATCAACTGTCAGTGTGCTTGAAAGACCGTCGGTCGAGTATGATGATTGGCAAAAACGGTAACCATCGACAGTTATAGGCTGATTCATTGCAACAGTATGGCTTATGGTTTGATTATCATCGGGATACTGCAATGAGATATGGCTTATAAAATTTGCCGGTGTAGATGTTCCGGGATAATTGACAATCTCGAAATCGGAAAGTGAGATTGAGAAAGGCAACTGCACTGTAGTTCCATCGGAAGATGTGAAATGTGATTGCTCCTCGTTGATGGTGAGTGAAATGTGCCCTCTTATCTGTGTGCACCATGTGGTGAGTGCACCGCCAAGAATAACCACAAATGCGCCATGAAGTATAAATGCCGGCGGACGACGATATAGCCGTCGGTGGACAATGTAGGTAATGGCACACATTAGCATAATTGACCACAATGCTATTATCCATGGCGATGAATAATCGAACTTGCTGCCGTTCTTTTCGATGAAAGTTCCGGCAGCAAGTATAATCATTATAATAGCTAGTATGGAAAACGCCAAGTATTTGGTTATCTTCATATTATATAGCATTAATGAATTCAACAATGGCATCGCGGTCGGCTTTGCTCAGATTACGGAATTGTTCAACCGAGCGTCGGGCATCGCTTTGTGCATTTCCGTGCCACATAATGGATTCAATGACGTTGCGAGCGCGGCAGTCGTGAAGACGGTCGGCATAAGTGGCACCGGTGCACAGTTGATGCAAACCGCGACCCCAAAGAGGAGTTGTACGGCACCAGCCGGTGCGTATATCGTTAACCATATGAAGTTTGTGCTGGATAAAGTCGGAATAAGGCCATATTTTCTGGTTAGGATATCGAGGCATCAGGCTTGCGAGCGATTCACCGTCGCTGCGAATAAACTTGTTAGGGTCGGCAACGATGTCGCTTCCGGTAGTCCACGATGGGCGGTGACAGTAGGCGCACCCAATTTCCTCGAATACCTTTTTGCCGTGTTGAATGGTTTCATCGTCTATGTTTCGCGCAGCGGGTACAGCCAAACCACGGTGCCACACCATGAAAGCAATGTAATCGTCGTCGGACATTTCCGGTTCGAGCGAAGTGCTGGTGAGGTAGTTGAAAATGTTTTGTTCCATGTTGTCGGATGTCCATTCGGGATGTTTCTCTACCCCTGGTTGCTTAGCGATGAATTCCGGAAAAGCGGCTTGCACTTCCGGGTCGCGGCTTGCATAGGTGGCATAAATTTTTCCGTTCAAGTCGAGATAGTGGTAAGTACGGTCGGAACGGGTTACGTTGGTAATGTTCCAAATTGCGTTGGCACCGGCACCGTCGAGCAGAGGACCACGGCTAAGTGCATATGTAAAACGGCGTACATAAGGGGTTCCGTCGCCTTGGCGCGAATTGGAATAGAAGCTTTTATATGAGCCGTTGCTGAATAATGCGGTGTTCAGACCGTTTTGCATAAATCCGTCGGCTTCCTCTTTTTTGTATTGGGCAATGAGGTCGTCTTCGCTGATGGCATCGATAAGGCCGCTGCCATAGATGCCGATGGTCGATTCAAGTCTAACGGCATAATCGCCGGTAGTGGCATCGGAATAGCCTTGGTTAATCACATATATTGCGTTTTGCGGAATAGATACTTCGGGATATCGCAATGAATATTTTTCGCCGTCGGGAAATGTGTTGTTCCATTCGTCGGTGTAATCTTTCCATTCAATTGTAATTTTTGTTTCGTCGATAGGGTCTTTGAATGGGGCCACGGCATGAGTTTGCGGCATACCGGCAAGCCATGGCACATAAGCATCGGTTGCAGGGTTGAAAACCACCAGCAGATAGCCATTACCCACCTCAGATGTGTTGAAATGGCCGTTTTCCTGGCTTTTACCATGACCGTAACCCGGATGGCAATGCAAGCAAGAAGTGCGCACATACAGTGGGCCGAGGCCTTCGCGTTCGCCACCGTTGAGATTTGAAGTAAAAGGTTTTTCAAACAGTTTTTCGCCGCGGTTGAATGAAAGAAACATATTGCCGTTGGTAATGGCAGGCGAAGGCTGCTCGTAGGCTGCCGATGTGCTGATGAACGAAGTACCAAGTTCGCCGCCCGAAAAGAATTGTTCGGCAATTTCGTTGTCGATAACATTGTCGGGGTCATCGTCGGGCTCAATATCATCGGAGCAAGCCGGAAGAAATACCAAAGCCGAAATTAGTGCAGTGATGTATGAGAATTTATTTAAAGAAAACATATCAAAAGGGTATTATAGGTTAATGATTTCTTGAGCTTCGTCGATAGCGTCAACAAGGTTGTTGCATGCGTCGACAGCATTTTGAATGGCAATGAAGTTAGGTCCTGAAGTTTCGCCGATATAGTTTCTGAATGGTTTAGGCATTGCTTCAACTGCAATTATAGCAGCGTCGATGGCTGTCTTCACCTTGTTGTCGGCCGCGGCGTTGATTGAAGCAATGACAGCCGACACCGAGTAAGCCGACACAGAGCCGTCGAGAGTGCCGAAGTAGGCATTTCTGATGCTTCTGATATTGTCGGCAAAGTCGGCCACCGAGTTCCATGAGTGAGGCGATTCAACGTCGCTCCATTGGTGCGAATCCATTGGGTCGGAAATCTTGGTGTTTGCTACTTCGTTGGCAATATCGCTGGCACCAACCAGAATTTCCTCGAAAGCGGCGTTTTGGGTTTTGTATTTTGTGTTGCCGGCTTGTCCGGCAGCAATCATACGTTCACCGTAGTTAGTGGTAGGTTCGAGTTCAGCGTCGATAAGCATTTTCTGCTTATCCGATGAAACATTGTTGAATCCGGCCCAAGCTGCTTCGAGGCGTATGCATTGGTTGCGCATGTCGGTGGCAACAGCTGCAGCAAACTCAGCCTCGGCATCTGATATTGAAGAGTAGTCGCGCACGCGGTTGTTTATATCGCCTGTTGAGCCCTCCATGAAAATCACATATTCCACTGCATGGAAGCCAAGCAATCCGTATCCGGCAGTGCCGGCTTCAATTCGGGCAGATATGTCGCCGGCTTTCAGGACGGCATCGAGCTGACCAAGGTCGAGTGGCCATGAATCGATATGTGGGTCGATATTGTAGTCGGCGGCAGCACCAAATAGGAACGATTCCGACAGTTCCCAGTACCGACGTGCGTCGAGCCAGTGTTGGCAAGCAGTGTTCACCTTCTCTTGCGAAGAGAGGTCGTTGCAGGCATCGGCCAGAAGAATTGCAGCATCGGCGAGCTCGCGGTAGGTTGGCACCACCACATTGTCGACATAGGTTTGCAAGGTTGTTTCGTTATTTTTGAATTGTTGCGATGCAGTAGGATCGTCTGGGTTGTCAGGATCGTCGGAACTGCAGGAATAAAAAACAGGAGATATTGCCACAATAGCGATAGCGGCAAATGTGCTGAAAATGAATCGTTTCATTGCTGTATGAAGAATTAAGTAATTAAATCGAGATGAATTAGAAGTTGAACAGGCCCATATAAGTTACACCGATGCTGATTTGTGGCTCATCGTTGTACTGGCTTTTAAGGAATCGTTTACTCCATTCGGCCTTTATGGTAATTTGTTTTATAGGTTTGTAGTTGATGCCCGCAGTGAGTTTGTGGCGGCTCCAGCAAGGGTTATCAATAACTCCTGTGGCTGTTTTCAGCATGGAATCGTAATAATCATATCGGCCGAAAGCAAATAGTTTGCCGCTTGACTGGGCAATTGGATTGAAAGCCGACAGAATGTCGTAGCCCGCCTCAATTCCCAGGGCAATGGCATCGCTTGCCACCGAGGTTTGAGGCGACACACTGTTGTTGCCAAGAGTTTTGTTGATGTTGGTGATTTCCTTAGAATTGCTCAGGTGGCCGTAATCGATTACTCCACGGACAATGGTATTATTGTTTTCGAAGCAGAAGTCGAACGAAGCGATTGATACAGTACCTTTCACCGAGCTGTATTTATCAGGTTTCATGGAGTTGCAGGCCGAGTTGCCTATGTATCCGCTAATGCTGAGGCGCAGTCCGGGAAGCGAGTAGTTGTCCAATCGGAAAGCACCGGCTACGGCAGTGCCAATCTTGAATTCGTAAGGGCTTGCGCTGCCTCCGCCAATCCAGTTGTTTGCGCCGAAGAGGTCGGCTTCGAGCCCCGGGATAATCATCGCTTCGTAGCGCCAATGCTTTGTTCGTCCCCAAATGCTCAGACCGGTTTCGTGCCACGTGCAAGGGAGAATTGTGTTTTCGCCTTCAGGGCGGAAAACGGTGAAGAACTCGTTAGGCATATGGTATGCGTTAAGCTGCCCTACCGGTACAATAATATGTCCGGCACGAATGTTGAAAGCTTTGCTGAACGATTTCTGAATCCATAATTGTTCGAGGGCCACTTCGCCGCCTCGTTCCACTTCGGTTTCGTATTCTCCGGTTTCCTCTTCTTCAATTTCTACAGCGCTTTCGTTTCCGCCGTGCTCGAATTCTATTTCGCTGCCCAAAAGCCAACCGTGGCCAAAGTCGTAGCTGATGTTGAAAGTGACGTGAGGAAGGTCGAACTGTCCGACGCTTGGTGCATTCCGGTATAGGTCGGCATTGGTGTAGCGTTTGTAGTTGTTGGAGTAGAACATACGCGTGTAGGTTGCTTCACCGTATCCTCCTATAGAGAGGCGTGATTGTGCTATCGCCAACCCGAAGCACAACGACAGTAGTAATATCAGCAGTAGTTTTTTCATTGCAGTGAGATGATTTCAGATGAATTACGGATGCAAAATTATCGGCTGGCCGAAGTGTGTTCAATCCCTAAATCGGTGTATTTTCGGGTGTGAAATAATCAAAAAAGGTGATAAAAGTGAACGTCAGTACTCAATTGTAAAGTACTGACGCTCGCTTATGCTGATAAATGGTGATGTATTATATTGATTTGAATAGGTTGAGGGTTTGGGTGGCAATGGTTTGCCAATTGAATGGAGTAAGGTTGTAGTTTACCGGGGCAAATGGCTTGTTGAGGCTGTTGCTGATTTTCTCGGCAAGAGCTTCGGGGTTTGCTTTCTGCACATATGAATCAGCCGGGAGGTCGATAAGATGTGTTGCCGGGAGGTCGCTTGCCACAATAGGGAGACTATAGTTCATTGCCTCGAGCAGCACGAGCGGGAAGCCTTCGTTAACCGAAGATAGCACGTAAAGGCGTGCATGCGAATATAGTTGGTTGAGGTTCTCGCCGAACGTAAATCCGGTGAAAATGGTTTTATGGTTGATGTCGAGTTGTTTGAGAGTCTTTAGATATTGCGAATCGTGGTCGCATGCTCCGGCAATTACGAGGTGCTTCACCGCTGCTGAGGCATTAACTGCTCGGATAAGGTGCTCAAATCCTTTTTCGGGGGTGATTCGGCCTACAGCGAGCACATATCCATGTCGTTCAACTCCTATTTCGTTAAGAAAGGAAGTCGATGTGCTTGGAATACAGCGGTTTATGCCGTTGGGTATATAAACCGATTTGTTGAGTACACGCTTCGAGTATTTCTCCATCTGGAATTTGTTGACGAAGATAATCCGGTTAACGAATGTGAGCGACAGAAATTCGCTCATGTGCAATATGCAACGGGCTATGAGGCCCCATTTCTTGTGTTCGTAGTTAGGGCTGTGATATGTCATCACGGTTTTGAGGCCGAAAAGGCGCAGCAGCGGTGCAAACATGCCCGGCCCAATGTTGTGCACATGGACTAAGTGTGGACGATGGAAAATAATGTGGAGCACACACAAGAAAGTGTGAAACACCGCTTCGAACCCTTTAATACGGGTTGAAGGGAGGTCGATATATTCGATGTTTGGATAAGATACTAATGACTGCTGTGTAAGATAAGGTTTACGGCGATACACCCTGATGTGCACATCGGGCATAATGGGATAAAGGTTTTCGCTGTGAATTTCCACACCGCCTTGCACCCCCGGGAATCCTCTGATGCCTATAACAGCGATAGTAGTCATTGGCGTAAGTTTATGTTAATCCCAGCAGATGTCCTTCCCTTTATATATTCGCCATTTGTTTTTGATAATCCATTTGATAGGAATCCAAGGGCGACGTACCATATCGTGGCGCTCGGTTACAATGAAAGCGCAGTTACGTTTGCAGTTCTTTACTTTTTCGAGAGCTTCCTTAGCCTTGGGGCTGTTCATGATGTTTTCGAAGGAATCCTCTTTGATGTTACCGATAATCCATTCTTCGCACGAGCCGTTGCAAGGCGAGACATTGCCCCAAGGGTCGATGAAGAAGAAGTCGGTAAGTGCACCGCAAGCCGGGCGATATCCGGCATCGTCGCCGCGGAGTCGGCGGTGTATAGAGCGGTTGAAGTATGCACGGCCGTAGTCTTTGAGTTTGTTTTTCAATCCACGGCGTTTCGATGTTAGAAGAGCCTTTACGAAGAGTTCGTGCTGTCGCAGAGCTTCTTCGCTTTCAATCTGGTTGTCTTCTTTGTGGAAGTACCATGAGTTGTGAACGGCAGAGTTCCCGAGTTCCACATCCAGAGCCACGCAGAGTTCGTAAAGGTGCACCAGGTCCTTATAGTTGTCGGGAGAGATAACCACAGAGAAGCCTATGTTTTTGCATTTGGTCTTCTTGAGTTCGAGCATAGTGCGCAAGGCGTGGTCGAAACCGTTGACGAGTCCACGCTTTGAGTCGTTGATATGCGGAAGACCTTCCACGCTCACGCGGATAAGAATCTTGGGATACTTGTTGGCGAGTTCAACGATTTTCTCGGTATTGTAACCGTTGGTGCTTAGTTCAAGAAGGACTGATTTAGGATAAAGGATTTCAAAAATCTTGTCGATGTCCTTGCGTATGGTGGCTTCGCCGCCTGTGATATTTATACGCAAGCCGTCGGGAAGTTTTTTGTAGTATTCGCAATCAATTTCTTCTTCTGGACGTGTCTGGTTTTTCCAGATGTTACACATATTGCATTTGGCGTTACATCTGAAAGTGGTAATAAGACTTCCTTGAACTATATTTTTCATTTTTAATCTCTTCTAATATATAGTAACGATAAACGAGGCATTTTTATTATACAAAAATGCCTCAATCGTCAAATTGGACCGTAAAGATATTGAATTTTTTCCAAATATCTGTCAGGAGCGAAGAGATCAGTAGAAATATTCTTGATATTTTGATGGTCCCATGGTGTTTGCATTGCCTTTGAGATGGCTTTGGCGAGCATTTCGACGTTGCCGGCATCGAATGTTAATCCGTTGGTGGTGTTTATGAGTTCCGGAATACCTCCCATGCGAGCACCTATCACCGGAGTACCGGCGCAGAGCGATTCGATTACGCCAAGCGGATTGTTTTCGTACCATTCCGAGGGGAGTACGGAAACAGTGGCTTGTGCGAGTAGCGATGTCACCTCGTTGGCGTCGAGGCGTCCGAGAAACCGGATGTGGTTACAGTGGGCGTATTGCCGTTTCAGTGAATCGACAAGCGGGCCGTCGCCGGCAATCCGGAGTTCGAAAGGCAGCAAAGCAGCGGCCTTTAGTAGGGTGGCAACACCCTTTTCGGCCGAGAGCCGACCAATATAGCAATAATATGGGCTGCGAGATGCTGATGGTTGCGATTTCAGCAAATCGAGTTTTACGGGGTCAACAAAGTTGCATATCACGTTGAGTTTATCTGCCGGGAAACCACCTTGCTGCATCTTGTCGGCCATGAATTGGCTTGGGCACACGAAAGCGTCGGTGAGCTTGGTGAGTTTTTTTCGGTTCCACTTCAGGGCCTCGAGGTAAGCAACAGCGCTGGCAGCCAGCGATCCTTTCATGCAGCGAAGGCGCAGCACCTGTGATTTGTCGTTGTAGCAGAGTTCGCAAGGCTTACCGTTTCGCAGACAGGTATATGCCGGACATAGCAACTTATAGTCGTGCAGAGTCCACACCACGCGGCATCCGCGGCTTTTGGCAATGGCCGCAACCACGGGCGACAGATAGCT
The DNA here is from genome assembly GCA_051878475.1 of Muribaculaceae bacterium. GTDB lineage: Bacteria > Bacteroidota > Bacteroidia > Bacteroidales > Muribaculaceae > SFRY01. The sequence continues at coordinate 8,010 of JBJEKE010000246.1, forward strand.
GTGAATGTTCTGCAAGTGTACTACATCGGGGCGGAACTCATCGAGCATTGCCGTGAACGACTTGCGGATGTCGCCCATGCCCAGGGTGCGCATCACAGCTTTCAGCTTCGAGGCTGCTCCACCGGCAAAATCGACTTGCGAAGCGAATAGGCTTGAATATTTGCTGTCGATGTTCTGGGGATAGTTCATAGCGAAGAAAGCCACCTTGTAGCCGGCCGAAGCGAGGAGTTTCTCCAGGTTCATCGAGGCCACGCAGTCGCCGCCGCGGTTATAGTAGAATTTATTGACGATGAGTACACGTTTTTGCATATAAAATAGAATTAGCTGAAAGGAATTATTGTTTTGATTGCTTCCAATTGAGGAAAATACGAATCATCTTTCGGGCGCAACCATCATTGGTGAGTTCATCCCTTACATCGAGGCAGGCTTGGTGATACTTGGGATAGTTCTCCACTAAATGTTTCAAATCTGTGGCATCCCAACTGTCGCGTGCAATTCCCACGCCGCTGTTGGCGATGAATTCGGCTGAAGTAGGACGGGTGTTGGTTACGATAGGCGTACCGCTCACTATTGCCTCAGGAATAGAAACCATGTTAAGGTCGTTTTCGGTGTCGATTAGCATAGCTTTCGACGAGCGAAGCATCTCGGCTAATTGGCTGTGTCGCATAAACCCGTGAAACACTACATTGCCGTCGATGCCAAGTCGTTTGGTGAGCAGTTTAAGCTTGTCGCTTTCCGTTCCGTCGCCAACAATATTGAGCCTATAGTTGCTGAATTTAGGGATTTTTATGAATTGTGAGAACTTGCGGATAATGCTGTCGACGCGCTTACGAGGCACAAGCTGCGACACTACGATAAATGCATTATTGGAAGTGCCGGATGGGAACAGCACAGCGCCATTGGCACCGTGGTCAACGATTTCAGAAGCCACGTTGCAGGCATATTGGCTGATAAAACGCATAGCCGGGATAGAGCGCGCCACCATCAGCGCTCTTCGCATAAACAGCCGGGTGAACACGTTGTACCAAACAATTGAGGGCACTTTGTGCATCATCCGTTGGTGCATTGCCATCTCTTGCCACACCACAAGTTTGCTATGGCAAACTTGTGCAGCCATAAGAGTGGCAATAGAGAACGCTTCGCTTGCAATTACCATATCGAAGCTGTCGATGTTGGCTTTGATGTATTTATGTAGACCGATGGGCCAAGGCAGCAGATGCGGCTTGAAAAACTTTGGCCATCGCGATTTGAAATAAACCACATTGAAAGGATATTCTTCGGCTTCAGTAGGGCGAAACTCCTCGCTTGCCAGGATGGTTACCGAATGACCGCAATTAATGAACCCCTGGGCATAATTGCAAATCATAGTGTCCTTAATCGACTTACGCCGAGGAATCACGCCTTTTTCGGCAGTGGTGAGTATACAGTTTACTATCAGGATATTCATAGCCTATCTTAACAAGCCATAGTAAGTTTTATATATTAGTAATGTGAGCCAAAACATTTTATAACGAATGCACAAAAGAAGTATTTGCTTAAGTATGGGAATATTGTCGACATGCTTAAGCGAAGTGTATATTTGTTTCCATTCATCGAAATCGAATATTATGTTTGTTGCCAAACGTTTCTCGGACAAAGAACTGTTGGCTAACATTATATTTTTAAAAATCACAACCATTTGGTTGAGCAAATATATCTTTGCAATTTGGTTGAGATTGCTAATATTGAAATTTTCAAGTTTCTTGATAATATGAGCATAAAGATCAAAGCATGAATTTATTTTATTAATATCAAAAGTTTGGGAAAAAGATTGTCCGTTGAAGCAATAATGGTAAAAAGCTTTAGGCAAGCATCTTATGCGTGAAACAGAATGGACAAAATCAAGATTGAAAAGCAAATCTTCAGAAAACAACCTGCGTTCTGATAAGAAAGAGATACTGTACTTGTTAATAATCTGGGAACGGTAAATGCCCATACACACAGATACAACTATATCATCGTCAATAAGCAAATCGGAAATATATTGTTTAATGGCATCTGTACCGCAATAAGTGCGGTCGGAAATTGCTTTGTTGACAACCGAACCGTCAGGATTATGATATGCATAACCATTGAACACAGCATCGTAACCGTTGTTTATAGCTTCAGAGTAGAGAGTATCATATGTATCGGGTTCTACGTAATCGTCGCTGTCGACAAATGCAATAAATTCTCCGGTTGCTATTTCAATTCCGGAATTACGAGCAAATCCCTGTCCGGCATTTGGCTTGTGGATAACCTTTATGCGGGAATCACGATGAGCCCAATCGTCGCACATGCGCGGGCAGTTGTCGGGCGAGCCATCATCGACAAGGATAATCTCAATGTCGGTGAGGGTTTGCTTGACTAACGACTCAACGCATCGGTCGAGATATTTCTCGACACCGTAAACTGGAACGATTATAGAAACACTTGGATGCATAACTACTCATTAAATGACTCTAATCATGTTTTTTCCCATCGTTGTTTTCAAGCAGTGCGATAGCATGAAAAGCAACGACGATGCGTTAATACATGGTAACAACGATTGACACTTTCTTTTTAATATATAACTGAAATTGGGGCCGATTATTGTCGGAAAAGGCAATAATTTGCGAAAAAATGTGTGCAGCAA
>JBJEKE010000247.1:0-10630 GCA_051878475.1 Muribaculaceae bacterium
CCACTACTGCTGGTATCTCAAGGGCGTACCCCATTCCGGCTACTATAAAGAGCACCTCATGGTTGCTGAAGCTTATGATACCCATTTCGTTGGCAGTCACGTTGCTGCAGCACTATGGTGTGCTGGCCTTGATAGCCACCTATCTTCATCCGGTGTTTGTGCATCTGGGGCTTCCCGGAGCATCGGCGGTGGCGTTCGTGTCGGGAGCCTCGGCAGGTACGTATGCTGGCATTGCAGCTATGATGTCGATGCCACTCACCATGCGCCAGGCTACCATTCTTTCGCTAATGCTCGCACTGTGCCATGCATTGCCCATGGAGTGTGCTGTAAACCGCAACACCGGCTCTTCGTTCTGGCTGATGGCTGTGCTTCGCATAGCAATGGCTTTTGTGTGTGCGGCGCTGCTCAATATGCTTCTGCCCGAAACCACAGCATCGTATATTTATCTTGGCAGTGCCCCCGACAGCACCATCGTGCAAGTGATGGCCACGTGGATGCTGTCGCAAATCAAGATGGCGCTTATGGTATTTGCCATAATATATGCGCTCATGGTGGTTCAGCAGCTAATCGAGGCCTATTCTTTGCTGGTGCCGCTGTCGGTATTCTTTGCGCCGATGATGCATCTGTTCGGGCTGCCGCGCCGCTCGGCATATATGTGGCTGGTGGGAAACATTCTGGGCATCAGCTATGGCTCGGCAGTGATGGTAGAGCTTGAGCAACGCAAAATTGTGAGCCGTGAAGATGCCAACGATGTCAACTATCATCTTATAATGAACCATTCCCTGATTGAGGACACTATAGTGTTTGCAGCCACAGGCGTATCGGCACTGTTGCTAGTGTCGGTGCGGCTTGTCTTTGCACTGGTGTTGGTGTGGACACGTCGCGCCATTATGGCAATTACCCAAGTCGATTAGCCCGTTATCACTCAGCACCTTGCGTTTTTATTTTACGATAATTGTTGCCCTAATCCTTGAATACACCAAAAATAATCGTATATTTGTAATCCGTTATGAGAAACGGTTTTGACAACGAGAAATATCTCAAGATTCAGTCTGAACGCATCAAGGAGCGCATAGCTCAGTTCGGCGACAAGTTATACCTCGAATTCGGAGGTAAGTTATTCGACGACTATCACGCCAGCCGCGTGTTGCCCGGTTTTCATCCCGACAGCAAATTGCGTATGCTCATGCAGCTGAGTGATTGCGCCGAGATAATAATTGTAATCAGTGCCTTGGACATTGAGAAAAACAAGGTGCGTGGCGACCTGGGCATAACCTACGATGAGGATGTGCTGCGCCTACGTGGCGAATTCGAGAAAGTGGGGCTCTACACCTCGTATGTGGTAATCACCCACTACAATGGCCAGAACAGTGCCGATGTGTATCGTGCTCGCCTTGAGCGTATGGGCATAAAGGTGTGCTATCACTACACCATCGACGGATATCCCAACAATGTGGAACTTATTAATTCCGACGACGGTTTCGGCCGCAACGACTTTGCCGAAACTTCGCGCCCTCTTGTAGTAGTCACTGCGCCCGGACCGGGAAGCGGCAAGATGGCTGTATGTCTGAGTCAGATTCACCACGAGCGTAAGCGCGGCGTGAAAGCCGGATATGCCAAGTTCGAGACTTTTCCGGTGTGGAATCTCCCTTTGAAACATCCCGTGAATGTTGCATATGAGGCTGCTACCGCCGACCTGAACGACGTGAACATGATCGACCCCTTCCACCTCGAGGCATACGGAAAGATTGCTATCAACTACAATCGCGATATCGAGATCTTTCCCGTGCTCAACGCCATCTTCGAGGACGTGAGCGGAGTGAATCCGTATAAGTCGCCCACCGATATGGGGGTTAACATGATTGGATTCTGCATGAGCGACGAAGATGTGTGCAGCAATGCCGCCCGCGACGAGATTATCCGCCGCTATTACACTGCTCTCGACCGCCTTGCCGTGCGTGGCGACAATGAAAACGAGGTGAAAAAGATTGCTTTGCTGATGAAGCAGGCTCGCCTGACCACCGAATATCGCCGCACCACAGTGGCTGCCCACGAACGCAAAGAACTCACCGGCCTCGCTTCGGCCGCTATCGAACTCCAGGACGGAACTATCATAACCGCACGCTCAAGCGAACTGCTTGGCCCTTGCGCTGCGCTGTTGCTAAATGCAACAAAGCATCTTGCCGGAATCCCTCACGAAGTGAAGCTGATTCCGCAGGCAATGATTGAGCCTATTCAACGTACTAAGGTCGACTTTCTACACGGCCACAACCCGCGTTTGCACACCGATGAGGTGCTGGTTGCGTTGTCGATGCTCAGCATTACCGACGAAAACTGCCGACGTGCCCTCGAACAGTTACCTAAGCTCGAAGGATGCCAGGTGCACTCAACTGTGCTCCTCAGCGAAGTCGACCGAAAAACGTTCAAGCGCTTGCGCATCGACCTCACATGCGACCCAGACCGCACTGTGTAGTTAACTGAAAATAATACCTTACAACGCACCCGGGCAGATATGTTGCTCGGGTGCGCATTTATTATTTGGGCACTGAAAAACAGTGGCTTATATGCGGTTTTCCCCGTTTCGCCCAATGTCGTTTGCCCCGAGGCGGTCTTTTCATTACTTCGCAGAATAGGAAAAGTGAATCAACTTCAATAACCTGAATTCTTATTGTTACAATGGACTTGAAATTAGAGCCAAAGGATGTGTTTGATGCTTATGCAACGCCTATAGTGCAGCAAACGTCGTTCTGGTCGAAAGCTAAGGAGCGTCTGGGCGGATATTATCGCTGACGGCCTATTTCTTTGAGGTCATGATGCCGAGAATCATCCGGTCGGTCTGGGTCATCCCTTCACGACCTATTTTCACCAGGTTGCGGATGGTTTGGTCGACATCGTCATCGATTATTCCCTCGAGAGCTCCCACCGACTGCCCGTCCATGGCCACCATGGCCGATACTACTGCCGTGGCAACACCGCTCGACAGCTTCAGTGCGCAGCTTGGCTTGGCTCCGTCGCAAATCATGCCGGTAAGGTTGGCCACCATGTTTTTCACTGTAGCAGCCACTTGATTGTAATCACCACCCATGAGATAGCACAGGCCGGCCGACGAACCGGTGGCGGCTACCACACAGCCACATAGCGCCGACAGCCGTCCGAGGCTCTGCTTGATGTATACTGCAGTAAGGTGGCTCAGTGTGAGGGCGCGGATGGTCTGCTCCTCGCTGGCAAAGTTCTCTTCAGCATACACTACAACCGGCATGGTGGCGGCAATGCCTTGGTTGCCTGAACCGCTGTTGCTCATCACCGACACCGGTGCGCCGCCCATGCGTGCATCGCACGCTGCCGAGGTGTACGACAGTATCCGTGAGAATGTGCTGTCGCCCATAATCTTACGTTGGCGTTCCGAATGGAGAGTGCGGCCTACGTGATGGCCGTAAGGGTCCATAAGAGCCCATTCGGCTGCTGCCTTGTTGAGCTGCCGTGTCTCGAGCATAAAGTTGATTTCGTCGAGAGGTGTGCTCATGGCAAAATCCCACACTGTGCGCATCGACAGCTCGGGGCATTCGCATTGCTCTTCGGATGATGCGGCCTTCTTGGCTTCACCAATGGCAATCCCGTCGCACTCCTCGAGAACAAAACTGCAGTGCGATGCCTGGATTACGGCTCGCCCGCTATGTCCGTTTCCCTCGACGGTTACATCGATATACAGCATATCTGGGGCGTCCTCGGCAAGCGTTATGTCTATTATATTCTTGGCTACAAGCATCTTGCCGATTTCAACGGCATTAGCATCGACACCCGACAGGGCCTCGAGCCCAAGCTCCGATTTGCCGATGACTGCTCCAAGAGCTACTGCTATCGGCAGGCCAATCATCCCTGTTCCCGGGATGCCTACGCCCATTGCATTCTTTATAATGTTGCCGCTCAAGTGGCAGTTGATGGCCTCGATGTCGTTATAGCCGATGTCGGCCAATTCTCGGGCTCGTGCTGTGGCAAGCGCCACTGCCACTGGTTCCGTACATCCGGTGGCCGGTACCACCTCGCGCTTGAGAAGGCTTATTATGCTATCTTTCAATGTTTCATTCATTTGGCTTATGGTTTTGCGGCGATGCCTTTTGCCGGCTCGCAACTGCAAATTTAATGGCAAAACCTGAATTTCCAATCATTTCCGTTCCGAAACTTCTTGCAATTGCCATGCCGTATTGATTTTTTGTCATAAATGCACTATCTTTGTATAATATAGGCTGCAATCGTTTGCACTGTCTTTGAATCTGATTCTTACAATATACAAAACTCTTCAATAACCAAATATGAATTACCTGAAAATCAACCGAATCATTGCCATTGCAATCGTATGGCTTGCCGCATCGTCGGCTCTGAATGCTGCCGGTTTCAATGCCCGCGGCTATATCAAGCTTGCCTCCGACAATACAGCTTACCTGTCGAAGCGTCCTGCTGCCGAACAGCGTCTGTTCCGCTCAGCAGCCATTGAGAAAAAAATATCCGAGGTTAAACTCCTCCTTGCCGAAAACAAATATCTGGCTTGGATGTTCGAGAACTGTTTCCCTAACACTCTCGACACCACAGTCCACTATGATGGCGCAGACGACACTTTTGTCTACACCGGCGATATTGCTGCCATGTGGCTGCGCGACTCGGCTGCACAGGTGTGGCCTTATGTGCAGTTTGCCAACGACGACCCGCAGCTGAAGCAGATGCTGCACGGCGTTATCATGCGCCAGTTGCGTAGCATTATCATCGACCCATATGCCAATGCGTTTAATCCAGGCCCGAAAGACGACAACGAATGGGCCTCGGACATCACCGACATGAAGCCCGAGCTTCACGAACGCAAATATGAAATCGATTCGCTATGCTATCCGCTGCGCCTTGCTTATCACTATTGGCAGGTTACCGGCGATGCATCGGTTTTCGGAAAGGAATGGCTTGATGCCATGAAAGCTATTCTCCGCACATTCCGCGAGCAGCAGCGCAAGGATGGCAACCGTGGTCCTTACCACTTCCAGCGCCGTACCGACCGCCAGTTCGATACCGTTTGCAATGGCGGCTATGGTGCTCCGGTGAAGCCTTGTGGCCTGATTTGCTCGTTCTTCCGCCCCTCCGACGATGCATGCACATATCTCTATCTTGTGCCATCAAACTTTATGGCGGTGTCGTCGCTGCGCAAGGCTGCTGAGATTCTGACAAAGGTTAACGCCAACGCCGAACTGGCTGCACAGTGTACTGAACTGGCCGACGAGGTCAACAAGGCGCTTATCACTTATGCAGTTTATAATCATCCCGAATTTGGCCAGGTGTATGCCTACGAGGTCGACGGATTCGGCAACCACAACCTGATGGACGATGCCAATGTGCCGTCGCTCTTGGCAATGGCTTATCTTGGCGATGTCGACCCGAGCGACCCAATTTACCAGAACACCCGTCGCATGGTGTGGAGCGACAGCAATCCATACTTCTTCAGCGGCAATGCCGGTCAGGGAATCGGCGGACCGCATATCGGTTACGACATGGTGTGGCCAATGTCGATAATGATGAAGGCATTCACCAGTACCGATGACATCGAGATTCGTCAATGCATCGAGATGCTGATGCGCACCGATGCAGGAACCGGCCTTATACACGAATCGTTCAACAAAGACGATGCCAACAACTACACCCGCCCATGGTTTGCTTGGCAGAACACCCTCTTCGGTGAGCTGATTATCAAACTTATCGACGACGGAAAGCTCGACATTCTCCTCCAGGCCCGACGTTAATTACCATTTGAATGCAAGACGCCCAACTGACCTTCTGGCCAATTGGGCGTCTTGCTTTATTGTCAGATCATCAATACAGGTTGAAGCCTTGTGTGGCGAGCAGCTCCGACAACTGACGGTTGTTGTCGCTGTTGAACACCACCACCGAGGTGCCGTCGTCGGTCGATGCGGCAAACGAGTAGATGTAGTTTATGCGCACATCGTGATATGCCAGCATGGTCAGCACTTTGTTGAGCGCCCCCGACTCATTCTCAAGTTTTACGCCCACTACCTCGCTCTCCTGTACCGGATAATTGTGGTTCCGCAATATGTCGATGGCAAGGTCTGAACGCTTTACCACTATGCGCAGAATGCCGAAGTCGCTGGCGTCGGACAGACAGAATGCCTGTATGTTGATTCCGTGGCGGGCAAGTATCGATGTGATCTTCGAGAAACTTCCTGCCTTGTTTTCTATAAATATTGACAATTGACGTAACATAAGCCTACAGAATTGTTGATTGTGCTAATCGTTTGGCCGATTTTCTTTCAAATTTTTGTGCAAAGTTAATATTAATTATCAATTTGTCAAAATTTTGTCTTGTTTTGTGATATTGCTATATCGAATTGTCACTATTGGCAAGAAAAATGGCAACAGGATCAAGTGATGGTCCTGTTGCCGTATTTAATAGGCCCTAAAGCCTATGGCAAGTGATGTCAGAATTTAGCATCGGCCATGTTTCCGCTTTCAATGAAAGCCTGGTGGAAAGCGAATGCCGATTTCAGAGTGTGAGGTGTGTGTCCACCCTTTGCAAGCTTCAGATAGTCGCGAAGCAACGGTCGATAGCTTGGGTGTGCACAGTTCTCGATAATGGTTTCAGCTCGCTGCAACGGGTCTTTTCCGCGGAGGTCGGCAATACCTTGGTCGGTGATGAGCACAGCCACCGAGTGTTCGCTATGGTCGACGTGCGACACCATCGGTACAATGTTGCTGATGAGGCCTCCCTTGGTTATTGACGGGCAGCTGAAAATCGATACGTAGGCGTTGCGGGTAAAGTCGCCCGAGCCACCGATACCGTTCATCATCTTGGTGCCCAGCACGTGGGTTGAGTTGACGTTACCGAATATGTCGGCCTCGAGGGCGGTGTTCATCGAGATGATGCCCAGTCGACGTACTATTTCCGGGTTGTTCGAGATTTCTCCCGGGCGGATTAGCACCTTGTTGCGGAAGAAGTCGATGTTGCCGAAGAATTCATGCAGGCCATCGTCGCTGAGCGAGAGCGAGCAAGTGCTGGCAAACGTACATTTTCCCTGTTCCATGAGTTTCAGCACAGAGTCTTGCACTACTTCGGTATACATTGTAAATGCCGGAATGGTGGCATCGGCTGCAAGGCCCGAGAGCACTGCATTCGCAACATTTCCTACTCCCGACTGCAATGGAAGGAATTCCTTTGGCAGACGGCCGGCCTTCAGCTCGCTGGCAAGGAAATGACACACATTGGCACCAATCTGCATTGTTGTCTCATCGAGCGGTGAGAATGGAGCCACGTGGCCTGGATTGTCGGTGCGTACGATGCCAACAATCTTCTTCGGGTCGACCTTCAGCACTTCGCTACCAATGCGGTCGCTGGGCTTGTATACCGGTATCTCACGGCGATATGGTGGGTCGAGTGGCATATACACATCGTGCAAGCCACGAATCTTCGGGTGGATGGTCGAGTTGAGTTCGATGATAATTTTTTCGGCCATACGGGCAAATGTCGGCACGTTGCCAACACCGGTGCCGAGCACAATCTCGCCATCTTCGGTTACATCCTGTGCCTCGATTATGCACACGTTGATTTTGCCGAAGAAACCGTAGCGGAGCTTCTGCGCAAGTTCTGAAAGGTGTGCATCGGCATAATGCGTGCGACCGCTGTTCATCGACTTTCTCAGGTCGGGGCACGACTGGTAAGGTGTGCGGAAATTCAATGCGTCGGCGCGGGCAAGAGCACCGTCGGTATAGTCGTTGGTCGACGCTCCGGTAAACAGGTTGATTTTAAACGGATTGCCTTTGGCATGTTCTGCTGTGGCCTTGTCGGCGATTGCTGTAGTAACCACTTTCGGCGTTCCCGATGCGGTAAAGCCTGAGAGTCCTACATTGTCTCCATTCTTAACGAAATCAGCAGCTTCTTGTGCTGTAATAAATGGTATCGACATATTAGTTTGAGGTTTTAGGTATAATGTTATAAATTAGAATTTCGTTTTCAATATCTCGCTCGCTATTATTGCCTTGCGCCAATCGTGCTCGGTTGAGGCAAAATGCGATGCCTCGATGCTGTAGGGGTCGCCGGCACTGATGTCGTCGCTCCCTGAGGCGGTTTGCCGCTTCACTTCGTGCATTGGGATGAACGGCTTGGGTTCTGCTGCCGGCTTTACATCGTCAACCGCAGTGGGTGGCATCACCGTAATTGTTGCCCGACGTGTGGTGGGTGTCGCGCACTGACGTTGCACCACAGGTTGCGCTCCCTGGCGTTGCTGTCCTGATGCAGCTCGCTGCGCAGAAGCCGTTGCTTTCTGCTTTGGCTTTTTCTTTCCGCCAAATGCACTAAGCAGTATGCCGCCTACCACTACCAAGAAGGATATTATGTCGTCAAATTCCATCGTCGTGCAATTACAACCCAAAATTAACATTATATTCCTATTTCTCAAAATCTATATGGCTAAATTATTTTCCGCTTTTCATGCCATGGCAGTTTTAGTTGCCGTTATTTCCAATTTGTACCATTATCTGCAATTTGGTATTTGCCCAATGCATCGTTTTTTCTTATTTTTACACCGTCGAAGTTGCTTTCGTGGCAATGAACGACATTTTCAATAACCAAAATGTAACCTACAAACCTTGTAGCATGGATTCATTAAAAAAGTTATCACTCGTTGCCATTTCCCTTGTGTTGGCAACGTCGTCGGCCGACGGTGCCGAGCGCAGCATAAAAATCAACCGTCAGTATCTTAATTTCCCGGTTTCGCACTCTCTCGAGCGCAAGGCCATGACATTCACTGTGGATGGCCGAAAGGATTGCCACTCGGTTATCCGATTGGCCGAGGACGCCGCCGACTATTGGACATTCCGCGACGTGAGCCAATGGCGGGGAAAGACCATCAAGATAACTTATGAAGGCAGCCAGAAGGCTCTCGACAACATTGTGCTTGCCGATTCTATAATGGGCGAGTCGACGATTTACCACGAAAGCAGTCGCCCGCAATATCATTTCACCACCCGACGCGGATGGATCAACGACCCTAATGGCCTGATTTTCTATCGTGGCAAATACCACATGTTCTACCAGCACAATCCCTATGAACGCGATTGGGAGAATATGCACTGGGGCCATACGGTTAGCACCGACCTGATTCATTGGCAAGAGCAGCCATTGGCTCTCCATCCCGACGAAATCGGAACAATGTTCTCCGGCACAGCTGTTATCGACTACAGCAACACCTCGGGATTTGGCCGTGGAAAGGACAATCCCCCATTCGTGGTGTTCTACACTGCCGACAGTCCTTCGGCTGAACGCCAATGCATGGCTTACAGCCTCGACGAAGGCCGTACATTCACAAAATATGAAGGTAATCCTATTATCGATTCGCACGAGAAATGGCAGAGCCACGACACCCGAGACCCGAAAGTGCTTTGGTATGCTCCAGGCAATCATTGGTCGATGGTGCTTAACGAACGCGACGGACACTCCATATACACATCCACTAATCTCAAGGACTGGACTTATCAGAGTCATCTCACTGGTTTCTGGGAATGCCCCGAACTCTTCGAACTGCCGGTCGAGGAAAATCCCTCGGAACGCAAATGGGTGATGTGGGGTGCTTCGGGAACCTACATGGTGGGCGATTTTGATGGAAAGGTATTTACTCCGATAACTCCAAAGCTACAGAACCTTATCGGCAGCGCTTATGCCGCACAGACTTTCAGCAACATCCCTCAGTCGGATGGCCGTGTCATCAAGATGGCTTGGTCGCGCCTCGGATTCGGCGATGCTCCATTCAACGGCTTGATGCTTCTGCCGCAGGAACAGGTGCTCGTCCGCACACATTTCGGAGGATGGCAGCTGCTCAGCCGTCCGGTTCGCGAAACAGAGAGCATATTCTCCCTTGCCGAGAAGGGCGAGAACCTTACTGCCGACGAGGCAAATGCATTGCTGAGCCGGCATAACAGCGATTTGCTGAGAATCCGTTTCACCATTGAGCTGACATATGCAATCGATGCCGGCCTGAGCTACAACGGGCAGCGTCTGGTGGATTACGATATGAATTCCAACCGCCTCAACGGCCAGTTCTATGTTCCCGATGTGCCGGGCTCTATGCTCCTCACTGCCGACGTGTACGTCGACCGTAGCATTGTTGAAGTGTATGCCGACGGTGGTCGCCTTTCCGATTCGTTTAGCCTCAAAAGCCCTGCAGCTAACGCCGATGGATATCGAATCTTCGGCAAAGACGTGAAAGTGAAGAAACTTGAGGTGTTCAATGCCTCAAGCATCTGGAAGTAATAATCTGTCTTAGTCTTACGTCGTGCCGATGGTTAATAGCCGTCGGTGCGACGTACTGTTTCATATAGTGTGGCGTAGTCGACAAGTGGATTGTCGGTGAAGATGGCTGCCACATTGGCCGCCTTGTCAATAACGTAGATGCGGGGAATAAGTGTCAAGGCAAACATATTGTAAACTGTGCGGTCGGCTTGCGCTGAGTAGGGGAGTGTGAGCCCTTCCGATTCCCAGTATTTGTGCACCGACATCTCATTTTCCTCTCGGCTGATGCACACCACCTGGTATTGCGGATTCTCGTCGTGGAAACGTTGAATCACCGGTAGCTCCTTGCGGCAATCG
>JBJEKE010000248.1:0-10573 GCA_051878475.1 Muribaculaceae bacterium
GACATTGCCGACCGAAAGACCCTCGAACTCGAGGATGCCTTGCTCGCTGCTTCTGAAAACGGAACATATCCCGTGATTTGCGACCAAAGCCCGTGTCTTTACCGTATGCAGCGCACCATGAAGCGTGTACGGCCCATTGAACTTATTGAATTCATCCACGACCATGTGGCCGACAAACTGGATTTCGAACAAACCGATGAACCGGTGGCCGTGCACATAACCTGCTCGTCGCGAAAGATGGGACTTTCCGATAAAATCGTTGCAATGGCTCGTCGATGCTCTTCCAACGTGCTTGTTCCCGAAGGGGTGGGGTGCTGCGGGTTTGCCGGCGACAAGGGTTTCACTCATCCTGAACTCAATGCCTACGCTTTGCGCAAACTGCATGCGCAAATCGAGCAGGCAGGGATAAAACGAGGATTCTCTAACAGCCGCACATGTGAAATTGGCTTGTCGGATAATTCCGGTGTGCCATATCAAGGTCTCGTGTATCTGATTGACGAATGTACTAAGCCTAAAAAATAAACGAACATTTTAATAGAATAGAATCAATGAAACAACAAGCGAATCGCCTTCTGGCACTCGACATTCTGAGGGGTATCACCATTGCAGGCATGATACTTGTCAACAATCCGGGCTCTTGGGGAAGCATATATGCTCCACTTCGCCATGCAGCTTGGAATGGTCTTACGCCCACCGACCTCGTGTTTCCGTTCTTTATGTTTATTATGGGTATTTCCACTTTCATGTCGTTGCGCAAATTCGAATTCAAGCCAACTTCGGCCGTGATAATAAAGATTGTGCGCCGTTTCGTGGTAATATTCGCAATTGGTCTGGGCATTGCATGGTTTAGCAAACTTTGCTACGGTATAGCCTCCGGCCTTACCAGTGCCGACGAACAATTGCCGCTGTGGACCATCATAGCCAATTCAGCCAACAGTTTTGCCAACCTGCGTATTCTTGGAGTGCTTCCGCGTCTCGCCATCAGCTATGGAGTGGCTGCGCTGATTGCTGTGCTTGTTAATCACAAATACATTATGCATATAATAGTGTCGATGCTTGTGGTGTATGCTCTGGTGCTGATTCTTGGCAACGGCTATGAATTCTCCGATACCAACATAATATCGATTATCGACCACGCAGTGCTTGGTGGCAACCATATGTACAGCGATACCATCGATGGTGTGCGTCTGGAGTTTGACCCCGAAGGATTCATCAGCACATTGCCGGCAATTGCCCATGTGTTGCTCGGATTCTGGGTAGGTAGGAAAATGATGGCCGAGACCGACAACACCAAGCGCATTGTGGTGCTCTTTGTAGCCGGTGCGGTGCTCACTTTTGCCGGATTGCTCCTTAGCTACGGGTTGCCGATAAACAAGAAGATTTGGTCGCCTACGTTTGTGCTCACCACTTGCGGCCTTGCCTCAACGCTTCTTGGCTTACTCATATGGATAATCGATATCAAGGGTTATAAGAAATGGAGCCGTTTCTTCGAATCGTTTGGCGTGAATCCGTTGTTCATCTATGTTCTTGCCGGAGTGCTGTCGATACTGCTCGGCGCTATTCGCTTCCCGAATGCCGAAGGCGGCTTCACCACACTGAAGGGATTCATCTACAATGATGTCATTGGTTCGGTAATCACTGATGCCACCCTTGCATCGCTGGTTTACGCATTGCTGTTTGTATGCCTTAACTGGGCAATTGGATATGTTTTGTACAAAAAGAAAATTTATATAAAGATATGATTTTAATAGCTGATTGTGGTTCCACCAAGATTGATTGGTGTGTGTTAGACAAAGACCGTGTGGTGGCAAGAGTAGCCACCTGTGGAATGAACGCCATGTTGCTCACCGAAGACGAAATGGCCGGCAATATTGCGAGTGAACTTATGCCGAGCATTTCGGAGTATCCTATCGATGAAGTATACTATTATGGAGCCGGATGCCTGGGCGATGTGTGTGACAACGTACGCCGTGCCATTGCACGCAACATCGATGCTAAAGTAATAGAGGTGGCAAGCGACCTTCTTGCTGCCGCACGTGCACTTTGCGCCGACCAGCCAGGTATTGCCTGCATTATGGGCACAGGCTCTAATTCCTGCTATTACGATGGCAAGGAAATAGTTGACAATGTGTCGCCACTTGGTTATATTCTTGGCGATGAAGGCAGTGGCGCTGTGCTGGGTAAGCTTCTTGTGGGCGATGTGCTCAAGAAACAGCTTCCCGAACCTTTGTGCGAAAAGTTTCTCACGCAGTTTGGCCTCGACCGCCTTACAATCATCAAGCGTGTGTATAAGGAGCCGGCTGCCAATCGTTTCCTTGCTTCGCTGTCGCCGTTCCTTATTCAGAACATCGAGGAGCCATCGATTCATCGTCTTGTGCTCAATGCTTTCAAGGCATTCTTCGTAAGGAATGTCAGCAACTATCCTATGTATAAGACTCTTCCGGTTAACTTCGTCGGCTCTATTGCCATTTATTATCGCAGTGTGCTTGAGGAAGCTGCAGCTGCATTCGATATAAAGATAGGAACTGTACTGAAGAGCCCGATGGATGGCTTGATTAAGTATCATTCTAAATAATAACTAAATATAATGTTATGTCGTTTGAACGAATAACCGAGAAATCGTCGTTGTATAACGACCTCGAGAAAAAATCTGTCCTGGAAATTCTCACTGAAATCAATCAGGAGGACCATAAGGTTGCCGATGCCGTTGCTTTGGCTATCCCGCAAATCGACAAACTTGTAACCCAAATTGTGGCCCGTATGAAAAAGGGCGGACGCATTTTCTATATGGGTGCCGGCACTTCCGGCCGTCTTGGTGTGCTCGATGCCTCGGAGATCCCTCCCACTTTCGGCATGGACCCGTCGTGGGTTATCGGCCTGATTGCCGGTGGCGACGTGGCTCTGCGCAATCCTGTTGAAAATGCCGAGGACGATACCCTGCAAGGATGGAAAGACCTGGAAAAATTCAACATTACTCCGCTCGACACCGTTATCGGCATTGCTGCATCGGGAACTACGCCTTACGTTATTGGCGCATTGCGCGATGCACGCAAGTTTGGATGTCTCACAGCTGCTATCACGAGTAATCCCGATGCCCCTATATCGCAGGAGGCTGAAATCGGTATCGAGATGATTGTAGGTCCGGAATATGTTACTGGCAGCTCGCGGATGAAGTCGGGCACAGGGCAAAAGATGATTTGCAACATGATTACCACCGCTACCATGATAAAGATGGGACGCGTGAAGGGTAACAAGATGGTGAACATGCAGTTGTCGAACGCCAAGCTCGTTGACCGTGGTACTCGGATGATTGTCGAGGAACTCGGATTGCCATACGACGAGGCCCGTCGTCTGCTCATGCTTCATGGATCGGTGAAAACGGCTGTCGATGCTTATCGCGCCGACAAATAATTCCCATTGATTTGAGCCATGAACAGATTGATTGCAGTGGTGCTCGCATCGTTGACAGCTATTACAATGCATAGCGCCGAAGTGGAGAAATATCAGTATAACGAGTATTACTATCAGCGAAGCTCATTGTTTGATGTGTTGCCGATAGCCAATACCGACATTGTGTTTGTTGGCAATAGCCTAACCAATGGCGGCCGTTGGCACGAGATGTTTGGCGATAACCTTAGTGTAAAGAACCGTGGAATTATTTCCGATGTGGTTCAGGGCATTGCCGACCGCATAAAGCCGGTTACCGATGGCCACCCTCAGAAAATATTCCTGTTGGTGGGCATCAACGACATTTCGCATCATCTGACTGCCGACAGCATTGCCACTGCGGTGGAGAATCTGGTAGCGACGATTCGTCGTGATGCCCCGTCGTCGACGCTGTATCTGCAAAGCATGTTGCCCATCAACAACGATTTCCATCGCTATCGCAACCTTATCGGCACTGAAACCGAGGTGCTCAAAACCAATGTGCTGCTCGAGCAGGTGGCTCGACGTCATGGGGTGCAGTGGGTGAATCTGTTCCCGGCATTTGCCGACCGCGAGTGTAAGCTTATAAAATCGTTCACTTCCGACGGACTTCATCTTAACAACGATGGCTATAGGGTGTGGCGACGTGAGGTGGCGCGATATGTCGGGCTCGATGTCGATGCCGACGAATCTCCGTTGTTTTCGGTTAAGCCCTCCGACATTGTTCTGTTGGGCAACAGCCGTGTGAGCGGTGCTGAATGGCACGAACTTGCTGCGAATGCAGCGGTTAAGAGCCGCACTACGGGCTCCGATGCTGTGGACTATTTGCCGAAACTGGCAGCTTCGGTGGCCAATGACCATCCCAAGCGTGTGGTATTGTTCCCGTCGTATGTTGCCAATGCTGATGCCGCCTCGCGCATGGCTCTCGTGCCCGATTCGATAGTATCGACCATGGCTCGTGCCATCGATGCCATAAAGGCTGTATCGCCACAAACCGAGATAGTGCTGCAAGGTATGATGCCGGTGAATGGGACATACGAAAAATATGCCTCGCTCGTCGATGCCAAGTCAATGAAGTCGCTTAACGGCAAGCTGAAAAAGCTGGCACGACGCAATGGCGTCGTGTGGGTCGACCTCATGGCAACTTTTGCCGATACCACCGGTGAACTGAAGCCGGAATTCACTAACGATGGATTCCATTTGATGGGCTGTGGATATGCAGCGTGGGCTGCTCTGCTGTCTCCATATCTGAAATAGCGGGCTAATAGCTTGCAGATGTCGCAAAATTTTGCGAATATTGCATAAATTTTCTGTGTAATATTCGGAACTTCAGATGTTGCACAGCTCAAGTTTATAACTACAAAAAGAATTTTATGAAGCGTATAATAGCAGCAATTGCAGTTGTAATGATGGCCGTGTCGGTAATGGTAGGGCAAGAGGAACAGGTCCAGACGCCTAAAACACTCTTTCCATATCCCGAAGTGCCCGATACGATATCCACCCTCGAGAACCGTTCGAATTTCTTCGTCACCCACTTCTGGGACAATTGCAATCTGGGCCGTCAAATCACCGACAAAGAACTTCTCCGGAGTGCTTTCTCTGATTATGTCACCTTTTTCAGGTACGCACATCGTAATGTGGTGCACACCTCGGTGAGCGACCTGATGAACAAGGCACAATCGAACATGCAGAACTTCTGGATGATTGCCGACAATGCCGAGCAAGCCCTTTACTCGAATGAGGCTATTCTGCAAAGTGATGAGGCTTATATGTTGTTTATCAACGCCATCCTTCGTTCGTCGAAAGTGAAGAAGTCGGAAAAGGAGCGCTATCAGCGCCAGGCAATGAAAATTAATGGTAATCAGATTGGCGCCCAGCTTCCCGGCGTTTCGCTGAAAGGTATCGACGGAAAGTCGATTAATCTCGACAATATCAAGGCCTCAACGATTATAGTGGCATTTATCGACCCCGATTGCGACGACTGCAACATTGCCCGCCTTCGCCTGTCGACAAATGTGGCACTTAACAGCATAATTGACGGTGAAAAGTTGGCTTTGGTGTGCATATACCCCGGACCTTATTCAAAGGCGTGGGCTGCTGAGGCCTCAACATATTCCAATAAATGGATAGTGGCAGCATCGGAAGATGCCGATGAGCGTTTCGACCTGCGCCAGATGCCAACCATCTATGTCCTTGACGCCGACAAGAAGATTGTTGCCAAGAATGTCCGTGCCGAGGATATCCTAAACATGGTTAACCCATAATTCACTTACACAACGAGTTTATTATGTTACTGATATGAAACAGTATATCAAGACTATATTCTTCTATGGAACTACCTACACGTATTCCAATTTGTCACGGCTTTTCATCCGCCTGTTTGTGGGTGTGATGCTGTTCCGTTTCGGAATGCGTCAGATGCTGAGTTTCAGCGCCATTTCGCAGTCGTTCCCCGATGTGATGGGCATCGATGGCCACACAGCGCTCGCTGTGATGATTGGCATTGAAATAGTGTGCTCGCTGCTGATAATGCTGGGGCTATTCACCCGTTTTTCCTGCCTGCCGGCAATGGTGCCAATGGCAGTTGCTGTAAATAGGCTGCTCAGCATGGCAAATGTTTCCGACATTGCCGACCTTGGCGCCATGCATCCTGTGTATCTGCCCATTATGTTCCTTGGTGTGTTTGTATTCATCATTCTGGCCGGTCCGGGTAAGGTGTCGCTCGACTATGTTATATCGGTGCATCTTATCAGCCGCGACCAGGACTCACAGGCCGACGATGAGATACTCAAAAAAGCTTGATGCCATATGAGTATAGCAGTTCTTATTTCGGGAGGCGTCGACAGTGCTGTAGTGGTGCACAAATTGGTTGAAGACGGGAAGGATATACATCTCTTCTATATTCGCATAGGCCTCGATACCGACGAAGGTGACTGTTCGGCCGAGGAAGATATTGAAATGTGCCAGTGCATTGCCCGTAAGTATGGTCTGCCGCTCGATGTGGTGTCGTTGCATCAGGAATATTGGGATAATGTGATGGAGTATGCCTTGCGCACCGTGCGTCAGGGGCTTACGCCAAATCCCGACATGATGTGTAACAAGATGATTAAGTTTGGGTATTTCGAGCAGCGCTGGGGTAAGGATTTCGACCTTACCGCCACCGGCCATTATGCTTCTACCGACTTTATCGGCGATACAAAATACTTGGCCACCGCAGTCGACCCTGTGAAGGACCAGACCGACTTCCTTGCCCAGATAACATATCCGCAACTTAAGCATCTGATTTTCCCGCTCGGCGACATGCCTAAGAGCGCAGTGCGCCAGATGGCAATAGATGCCAAGCTGCCGAATGCCTATCGTAAGGACAGCCAAGGAATATGTTTTCTTGGAAAAATTAACTATAACGACTTCATCCGCCGCCATCTTGGCGAAAAGAAGGGTAACATCATAGAAATAGAAACCGGAAAGAAAATCGGCGAGCACCGTGGCTTCTGGTTCCACACCATTGGTCAGCGCAAAGGCCTTGGCTTGAGCGGCGGCCCTTGGTATGTGGTGAAGAAAAACGTTGTTGACAATGTGGTGTATGTGAGCAACGGGTACGACACCGATAAGCAGTATGGCAAGATTATCCACCTCGACGAGATGCACTTTATATCGGGAAATCCATGGGAAGGTGTGGAGGGTCCGGTTGACATCACATTCAAGAACCGGCATATGCCCGAATTTCTGAAGGCTCGCCTTCATCCGCTTGGTGGAAGAGAATATTATATTGAATCGGAACGTAAGGTGCAAGGAATTGCACCCGGACAGTTTGCTGTTATCTACGATGCCAATTCGCATCTTTGCTATGGCAGCGGAGTGATAACCGGACAAAGAATTGAGTGATACAGCTTTATGGATAGAGTGGAGCTTAAAGTGTATGGAATCACATATAACCAGGTTAAGGACGGTGCATATGTGCTGCTGCTCACCGACAAGACGGAACTGTTCCGAATCCCGATAGTGATAGGTGTGGCCGAGGCACAGAGCATTGCTGTGCACATGAAGAAGATTGAGCCTCAGCGCCCCCTTACCCACGACATATACTGCAGTACCCTTACGGCTTTCGGCATTACACTCGACGAGGTGTTTATCTACAAGTTTGCCGACGGCATATTCTACAGCGAGCTGCATCTTACGCAGGACGAACGTCATATAGCCATCGATTCGCGTACTTCCGACGCGGTGGCATTTGCATTACGTGCAAGATGCCCCATCTACACCACGGCCGAGGTGCTTGAAGCCACGGGTTTCGAGGTGGATGGCGACAGTATGAGGCCTCACCGTAGCCGGGCCACCTCGGAAGAATCTCGCGAAGAGGGCTACTCTCAAGAACCTGATTATAGCGCAATGTCAACATCGGAACTTGAGAAGCTCATGCTCAAGTTTTCCGATGCCGAGCAATATGAAATGGCGGCACAGATAAAGGCTATTATCGAGAGCCGCAAGAGCGAAAAGCAAGATAGTTAACTTAAATCAATATAACGTGTTATGAAACATCTGAAATTAAGGCTCATAGTGATGAACTTCCTGGAGTTTGCCGTATGGGGTGCATACCTCACCTGTATGGGCAATTATCTGGGGAAGGCCGGTATGGGCGCTGAGATAGCATGGTTCTATGCCATCCAGGGAATTGTGTCGATAATCATGCCCACAATAATGGGAATTATTGCCGACCGTCTCATTCAACCCCAGCGTTTGCTTGGTATATGCCACGCCGTTGCAGGTATGGCAATGATTGGACTGTTCTATCTCGGTATGGGTTCTGAAATGCCCGACAAGACATTGTTTATCACCATCTACACCATAAGTGTGGCCTTCTACATGCCTACCTTGGCTCTGTCGAACACAGCTGCGTTCACTATCTTGAAGAACAACGGCATGGATACGGTGAAGGATTTCCCGCCGATACGTGTGTTTGGTACGGTTGGCTTCATTGCCACTATGTGGTTTGTCAACTGTGCTACTGTAGGCGATTCGGGCTTCACTTTTACCCTTGCCGAAAGTGCCGGTAAATTCCAGTACACATATATGCAGTTCCTGGTGTCGGGTGTGCTCAGCTTGGTATTGTTTGCCTACTGCTTCACATTGCCGCATTGCAAGCTTGTGAAGAGCGAGGGCAAATCGCTCAGCGAGACGCTTGGACTTAATGCGTTCCGCCTGTTCAAGGACCGCCGTATGGCTCTGTTCTTCCTGTTCTCGGCATTGCTGGGCATGTCGCTTCAGGTAACCAATGGATATGCCACCCCGTTCATTACCAGCTTCAAGGGGATGGCAGAGTATGCCGATTCGTTTGCCGCCAACAATGCCACTATGCTGGTGTCGCTGTCGCAGATTGCCGAGGCATTGTGCATATTGCTCATTCCGTTCTTCCTGAAACGGTTTGGCATAAAGGTGGTAATGCTTATTGCAATGTTTGCTTGGGTGGGCCGTTTCGGATTCTTTGGAATGGGCGACCCGGCATTCCCTGGCGTAATCCTGTTTATTCTATCGTGCATTGTTTATGGTGTTGCCTTCGACTTCTTCAATGTGTCGGGAGGCCTGTTTGTCGACAAGGAATGCGACCCTCAGGTTCGTGCTTCGGCTCAGGGCCTGTTTATGCTTATGACTAACGGTCTGGGCGCAACAGTGGGTACATTGCTTGCCGGCGAGATAATCAACCATTACTGCACATGGAACGAAGCCGGATATCTGGTGGGCGACTGGCAGAGCGCATGGTTTATATTTGCCGGATATGCCTTGGTGGTGGCTGTGATGTTTGCCATTGTGTTCAAGGATAAGAAACCGCAGCAGAAATAACGTCAGAGTACTATTATGCATCAGTTCTATTCGCCCGATATAGCCACTTCGCTAACACTCTCGCCCGAGGAGTCGCAGCATGCTGTGCGCGTGTTGCGCCTTAGCGAAGGCGATGAAATCGATGTGGTCGACGGCAGTGGAATGCGATATCGTTGTCGCATCGCGATGGCTCACCAGAAACATTGCAAGGTGGAAATTGTCGAGGCTATTGAACAACCTGCTCACTGGCATTGCAACATCACCATTGCTATTGCTCCTACCAAGAATCTCGACCGCATTGAGTGGATGGCCGAGAAATGTACCGAAGCGGGCATCGACCGCATTATTCCCATCTGTTGCCGTTTTTCAGAGCGCAAGGAACTCAAGACCGAACGGATTGGCAAGATTCTGGTGTCGGCCATGAAGCAATCGCTAAAGGCTACGTTGCCGCAACTCGACGAGATGACGCCAATCGCTAGAGTGCTCGATGCCGACTTCGACGGCGACAAGTTCATAGCCTATTGCGACCGCAATATTGAGCGGAAATCCCTTGTGCAAGAATACAGACCTGGACGCAATGTGCTGATTCTCATCGGTCCCGAGGGCGATTTTAGCCAGCAGGAGGTTGAGCATGCCATTGCGCGAGGATTTGTGCCTGTAACTCTTGGTGAGAGTCGTTTCCGTACGGAATCGGCAGCGGTGTTTGCCTGCAATGCAATACACGTAATTAATCAGCAACATGAACAATAATCAGAAAATTACCGAATATCTCGCCTCGTCGGCTACCGGCAACTTTTTCCTGCTTGCCGGTCCGTGTGTGATTGAAGGCGAAGATATGGCAATGGACATTGCCGAAAAGGTGTCGGGTATAGCCCGGCATCTGGACATCCCTTATGTGTTCAAGGGAAGTTTCAAGAAAGCCAATCGTTCGCGCATCGATTCGTTTACCGGGATTGGCGACATCAAGGCGCTCGAGATCTTGGCAAAGGTGCGCAGCACTTTCAATATCCCAGTGGTTACCGACATCCATTGTGTTGAGGATGCCGCTATGGCTGCTGAATATGTCGATATTCTGCAGATTCCGGCATTTTTGTGTCGACAGACCGATTTGCTGGTGGCTGCAGCCCGAACAGGAAAGATGGTAAATATCAAGAAGGGCCAGTTCCTGTCGCCGGGAGCCATGCAGTTTGCTGTGCAGAAAGTACGCGATGCCGGCAACGATATGGTTGCTGTTACCGAGCGCGGAACCACTTTCGGATACTATGACCTTGTGGTTGATTATCGTGGGATACCGCAGATGAAGAAATTCGGGTGTCCGGTAATCCTTGAT
>JBJEKE010000249.1:0-2557 GCA_051878475.1 Muribaculaceae bacterium
ATGCTCTGTAGCTATGCCGTCAGGGCGCCTATTTCGTTGGTTCCCATTGCAGTCTACTTTTATGTAATGCACCTGCCGAGAAATGAACTGGGCAGGTGCATCAGTTTATTATTTTGTCAGGGCGGCAAAGCGACCCAGGCGGATGGCTATGGTGTCGCTGCTGCTATTGACGAGCCTTACGTAGCGCATGGCGCTGTCGTCGGCCGGGATGGTGTCGAGCCGATCGGCGCCAGACTTGGCGAATGCTTTCCAGC
Source organism: Muribaculaceae bacterium (assembly GCA_051878475.1). Taxonomy (GTDB): domain Bacteria; phylum Bacteroidota; class Bacteroidia; order Bacteroidales; family Muribaculaceae; genus SFRY01. The sequence goes on from JBJEKE010000249.1 coordinate 255, forward strand.
TGCTGCCGTCGGCCGACCACTCCAGGCTGCGCTGGCTGGCTTTGCTCGAACGCAAGTCGTACACGATGGATGTGGGCTGCTTATGACTCTCGATTTTGAATCCTACGAATTCGCCCGGTGCGAGCCGCATGTGTGCAAAGTGTGGTACTATGCCCACTACATCATCGTCGACAAAGCATGCCAGTTCATCAGCATAGGCTGAGCCGGTTACAATCGATGGCAGTTCGGCCGGTTTCTGCTCGGGCAGCAGGGTGTTCTCTACGTGGCGGAGCATTGCTTCGATAAATGGCATCAGCACTTGCGAGCCGCTGCGAACTCCGTCTTGCTCTCCCTTGCGGTATTTGCGGTTTAGTGCATGCATTGCCTCGATAGCCTCTTTTACCTTGGCATATGCCGTACGACAACCTTCTACATCGCCGTCTTTGGCAATGGCGAGCATTTCCATGGTGGCCACTCCGGCATTGCCGAGATTCTCGGTTTGTGCAAGCCACGGCTCTATTTCGCTTAGCAGTTCTTTGTTTGTGGCCTTCGAACGTATTTCGGCCGGGGCTTGCTGCAGCTGTTCCATTAGCGATGTTATTGCATTGGCATCGTCGATATTGTATGCACCTTCGGTTATCGATTTCGCAAATCGTTGAATAACTTCTCGTGAATTGAACGACTCTTCACGCTCGTAAAGCCACGTGTTAGGGCCAATGCTGGCATTGTGCTCGCAGAACAGTCGGAATGCTTCCGGAGCTTCAGGCACAAGTGCATTGCATGCACGTTCCCAGCTCGCTGTCGAGTCGTATTCCTTGGCGTTCCACACAAATTCGGCTACACTCCATATCGCCACCTTGCTGGCCTCGGCATATTCCATCGGGTTCGACACGAAAGCCACTATTTTGTCGGATATCTCCTTGTCAAGACCATATACTGGGCCCATTGGCATATATGCCAGGCTATAGTCGTTAACGGGGAAGTTCCACCATATGTAGCAATTGCGTTTTATGCGGTTGTTAACCCACGAAATGCCGTCGTTGGTGATGTCGCACACCACTTTGTCGCCGGTCCACATCACACGGACAAACGGGTCGAGTTCCTCTCCGAGAATATCCAGATAGTTGGAGTTGGCCCATTCACGGTTATATTCGGTGGGGCAGAGTATTAGCTGCTGTATGTCGCCCTTGGCATCAACTACTTCTTGTTTCAGGTAGTTCATAAATGCTGCCTGTTTGTGGGCGTCGGTCCCTTCGCCGGTAATATCGTCGAAAAACACTGCAAAGCCTCTCACTCCCAAGTCGTACATCCGCATCAGTTTGTTAACGGCTGCTTGACGGTCGGCTTCGTTCCATTTTATATCCATTCCCGGGTGGATAGCCCACACAAAGTCAACCTTGTTTTTCTTTGCTTCAGCCACCAGCGCTTCTATGTTGCGTGCTTCGTCGTCGGGATATGGCTCACGCCACAAGGCTCTGTGATAAGGGTCGTCCTTCGGCCCGAAGATGTAGGTGTTCATCTTCATACGTCCATACATGCGCAGTTGCGACACCCGGTTGTCGAAGGTCCACGGATTTCCGTAAAATCCTTCCACAACCCCACGGAACGCCACATCGGGATAGTCAACAATGCTGCACACCGGCAGTTTCGACCCTTTACCGACCAGCTGCGTAAGTGTCTGTGCTGCATAGAACATCGACCTGTCGTCGTATGTGCCAATGCTTATGCCTTCTGAGTTGATGGCTATTGTGTAGGCCCCCGATTGCTGAAGCTTGGCGATTGTGTCGATTGCCATGATTTTTATTGAGGAAGCGGCATTCTCATTGATTTTCAGCATTTTGCTTAGAATCTCGAGCGCATCGGAGTCAATGTCCAAAGTGCATTCTGCGCGATACCCTTCGGCCGGCATTTCTATATATTCGCCGCTGAATTCAATGCTTTGTGGGGTGGGGTATACCTCCAGCTTTTGGATGGTACGGGTGCCGCACGATGCAATTAGCAGTGCCGCAGCAACAATAGTTAATGTTTTTCTCATCTCTTGTGGTATTATAATATTCTTACTGTTAGTATTTTCCGGGTCGTCAGAAATCAAGTAATGACTTGTCTGATTTTCCTGGCAATAATTCTATGTAAAGGTCATGATTTGCCTCATACATGGTTATGTTGAATTCATATGTGATTTTGTCTTCGGGTATGGCGTCAATTATGGTTTGGTCAAGTTCCTTATGTTTCGACCATGTATTCCTTTCTGCATTTTGCTCATTTGTGGCTGGACTTGGCATCATAATGTCGGCTCCCTTGGCTTTTATAATCAAAGTGCGCCC
>JBJEKE010000250.1:0-2538 GCA_051878475.1 Muribaculaceae bacterium
GCACAGCCCAAGCCCAAGAACAAACAGAGGCACCAGCAGAGCCGACAGCCGGGTGAATGCCGATGCCGGGATAAAAAGGAAGGCTCCCACGGCAAACGCCAGCAGTCCGGTTATCACGCCGCGGCGAGTGCCGTAGCGGCGTATCAGCATTCCGGCCGGTATCGCACCCAGAAAATATGCCATATACACGCTGCACTGTATCAGAGCCGATTCGCCATAGCCGGCTTCGAAATGCATCTGCACATGCTTGTTGAGCACATCAAGAATGGCACGCGCGCCGTCCCAAAGGAAAAACAGCGATGTTATGAGAATAAAAGGCACAAAGTATTGACGTGCCACCATCGGCACCCGTCCGGTAATCTGTTTATTGTCCATAATGGTTATTTTCTGGTCAGCAATGAAAAGTTATTGGTCGGAAATCTCTTTTGCACATCAAACGCATTTCCAAATGCAAAAGTAATCCTTTTCGCCCGAATTCCCGCCCCGACGGCTATATTTTTGTAAAAGCTCGGCGTGGTGCAATGCCATTCTCAAGGCTCTGTGTGTAACCAACTTCTGAAAAATCGATGTCAGCTATTGACATTCACTCCCGAAATGAGTACTTTTGCATATAACAGGCTCTGTTCTGTTAACAATCAAGCGAAAATCAATAATATTCTATATCTCTCCAAACCAATACCTGATTCATATGCCAATTAATATCCAGAGGTTAAGTACCGACATATTTAAGGGCAAATACACACTTGTCATTGGCGACGATGTTATTCTGAAAAAGGAGTTTGCCAATGGAAATTCCCGTGATTACATCAGACAGAAATACACCGAAGAATTCGGTGAAACTCTTCCGGAATATGGTGTCAGTGATACTGCCAAAGCTGAGTTTTCACGTTGGGCGGACGGAATTAATTACGATATCGGGATGATGAATCCAAACATTGTGAAACTATTGCAACGGAAGTGTTTTCGGATAGTAATAGTAACTACCTTCGACCTTTATGTGGAAACAGTGCTGAAAAAAGTATGGGGAGATAAACTTGAGGTAGTGAATTTCTTTAATCCGGAGGAATTACCCAAATTGGAAAACTTGGTGACTAAGGCCCAAGTGCCTCCAATCCTTGTATATGCTTTTGGGCGTCCGTCGTCGGAATATGAGCTGGATTATGTTTGCGGCGAAAACGATAAAATGAACCTGGTGGCACGGTGGTTTGGCGATGACCGGCCAAAGAATTTTATCAACTTCCTGGCCGATTGTGGCAAACGCAACCGATTGGAGCGGAACAGAATACTTGCCGTGGGCTGCAAGTTCGACGATTGGTTTTTCCGGTTTTTCTGGTATTGTCTGCGGCAGGATATAACCAATCTGCGTGGCGATGTGGCTATTTCGCTGGGCGAAGACGATGTCCACGACAAGAAACTGGTGCGTTTCATGGGAAAGAACCTCATCGAATATAATCACGATTCAAATGCGTTTCTCGAAGAGCTATGTCCTGCACTTGAAAACGTCTCCGGCATTTATTCGCATTTAGTCAGCGAGTCAAGCGACCCCGAGGTGTTTATATCGTATGCCCATGAGGATTTCAATATCGTTTGCCAGATTTATGATGCAGCAAAGCGATTGGGGTATGGCGTGTGGTTTGATGATGCCGAATTAAAACCAGGCGACAACGTGCGAGAGAAGGCTCATGATGGAATTGATTCATGCAAGGTGTTTATGCCTATTCTCAGCGAACAGACAAAAAATGACCTTGAAAAAGGGAACGATGGCCGATACTATTTCAAGGAGTGGAACCGTTCGCGTAACAATAAGAATTGCATTGTTCTGCCGGTGGTGCTCTCAGGTTTTCATCAGGTGAACGATGTCCCGCTGCTCGAGAAAGCACCGGAAGGAAGTCTGGTTCATTGGATTAAGCCCGATTCCGATGATGGAATGGCGGCAATAAAGGTTGTTAATTGGGGAGCCGGGGGCAAGAATGAACTTGCCAAAGGCCTGAGAAATGTGTTTGAAAAACTAAAAGAGCGCGACAGCAATGGCAACAATTGATAATAATCCGTGGAAAGGCTTGGCAGCATATGCTGAGGGCGATTTGATTTATGGCCGCGACAACGACATCCGCAGGCTTAACCATATGATTGTCAACCATCCGTTTGTTACCCTCTATGGTCAGACTGGTATCGGTAAGACCTCGCTCCTGAGGGCAGGCGTGTTCCCCGAATTGCGTTACGACGACATACTGCCGGTTGTGGTGCGCTTCAGCGAGATGTCGGCCGACGAGGTCAAGACAAAGACGATGGCGCAGTTCCTTGCTGATAAAGTAGTGGCAATTGAAGGAATTGAGGTAGTGGTTAACGAAGGTGTCGGCAACGACCCTGTCGATTTCACTGCGTTGGATTGCCTGTGGAAATGGTTTCGCTCACGAAAATTCTACAAAAACGGCACCGAAGTTGTGCCCGCTGTGGTGCTCGACCAGTTCGAGGAGAATTTCATCACCGAAAAGAACAACACATGGCGATTGATGGAGCAACTTTATGCAATGATTG
>JBJEKE010000251.1:0-2536 GCA_051878475.1 Muribaculaceae bacterium
CTTCAGGAATGTTGTTGGCGGGAACAATCTGGGTGTTGGCGTCGTTGCTGAATGCATCTGCTGCTACGCAGTCGGTGCCGAGAACCAAATTTACGCCTTTTTCCTGAGCTTTCTTGATGATATCGATGGCGAGGTCAAGTTTGTCGTTCTCGCAGATTGAGCAACCTACATTACCGCCTTGAGCCTTTGCAAATGTGTATGTCATGCCACCGCAGAGAATCAAGTTGTCAACCTTGTCCATAAGGTTTTCAATAATACCGATTTTTGTAGACACCTTAGAACCTCCCATGATGGCAGTGAAAGGACGTTTGATGTCGCTGAGTACATTGTCAACTGCCTTTACTTCTTTTTCCATAAGGTAGCCAAGCATCTTATTGTCGGCGTCGAAATAATCGGCGATTACTGCTGTAGAAGCATGTTTGCGGTGAGCAGTTCCGAATGCATCGTTAACATAGCAGTCAGCATAACTTGCAAGGGTTTTTGCAAATTCTTTCTGACGGGCTTTCATTTCTTTCTTTGCTGCATCGTAAGCCGGGTCGTCTTTCTCAATGCCAACTGGCTTGCCTTCTTCTTCTGGGTAGAAACGGAGGTTTTCGAGCAAGAGGACTTCACCGGGCTTCAAGGCTGCAGCTTTGTCGGCTGCCTTTGCGCAGTCAGGAGCAAATTCAACTGCTACACCAAGAGCTGCTGCTACTGCATCCTTGATTTGGGCAAGAGAAAATTTGGCATTTACTTTACCTTTAGGCTTGCCCATGTGTGACATGACGATTAGGCTACCGCCATCGGCAAGAATCTTTTTTAATGTTGGGAGAGCACCGCGGATACGGGTATCGTCGGTGATTTTACCATTTTCATCCAACGGAACATTGAAATCGACACGTACTATCGCTTTCTTTCCGGCAAAATTGAAGTTATCAATTGTTTGCATGTTATTGTTATTTAAAGAGTTGATGATAATTCTGTTTTGACTACAAATTTATAAAAAAGTTCTTCAATCACAAATATTAAAGAATATTATGCTCAATAAGTAGTTTTTCCATTTGGAGTTGTAGCTCTTTAGCTTTAGTTGCTGCAACGGCATCGAAATCGTCGGCATTTGATGCATGGATTATACCTCGCGATGAATTTACAAGTAAACCACAATCGGCGTTCATGCCATATTTCGATACCTCTTCAAGGCTTCCACCTTGTGCACCTACCCCGGGAACCAGCAGGAAGCTGTCTGGAGCTATTTTACGTATGTCCTCAAACAATTGACCTTGAGTGGCTCCAACTACGTACATCATGTTGTCCTCATTGCCCCACTGCTTCGAGCGAATAAGCACTTTCTCGAACAGACGTGTGCCTTCATGGTCGGTTGTAAGCTGGAAGTCGTGTGAACCTTTGTTTGATGTTAGGCAAAGGAGAACCACCCATTTGCCTTTATATGTAAGGAACGGAGTCACGCTGTCCTCGCCCATATATGGAGCTACGGTAACAGCATCGATATCGAGCGTTTCAAAGAAACTTTTGGCATACATTTTCGATGTGTTGCCTATGTCGCCACGCTTGGCATCGGCAATAATGAAAATTTCGGGATATTTTTCCTTGATATATTTTACAGTATCCTCAAATGCCTTGTATCCTTCAACGCCCAGGCATTCGTAGAATGCCAAATTAGGCTTGAAAGCTACTGCATACTGTGCTGTGGCATCGATTATTCGTTTGTTGAATTCCAGCAGGTTGCCTTTGAGCAATTCGGGCATCTTGCTGCAGTCGGGGTCGAGCCCGACACACAAAAATGAACGTTTGGCCTTGATTTGGCTTACCAATGATTTTTTGTCCATATTATAATTCGTTTTCTTTAAGTTTTTCGGCATTTTCAGCAACTATAAGGTGGTCGATACAGTCTTGTATGTCGCCGTCCATAAATGCAGACAGATTATATATTGTATAATTAATGCGGTGGTCGGTGATTCGGCCTTGAGGATAGTTGTAAGTGCGGATTTTTGCCGAGCGGTCGCCTGTCGATACCATTGTTTTTCTTCTCGAGGCTATATCGTCTATATACTTCTGATGCTCTTTGTCGTAGATGAATGTTCTTAGTCGCGACAGGGCTCGTTCCTTATTTTTGGGCTGATCGCGGGTTTCGGTACATTCAATAAGTATCTCTTCGGTGACGCCGGTGTTAGGGTTTTTCCACATATAACGCAAGCGGACACCTGACTCTACCTTGTTAACGTTCTGACCACCGGCACCGCCGCTGCGGAAAGTATCCCATTTTATTTCACCTTCATTTATTTCCACATCGAAAGGTTCTGCTTCAGGCAGGACTGCTACCGATGCAGCGGAAGTGTGTACACGGCCTTGGGTCTCAGTGGCCGGAACACGTTGCACACGATGCACGCCCGATTCGTATTTCAAAGTGCCATATACCTTTTCGCCAGTTACAGTGAATATTATTTCCTTATAACCGCCTGAAGCGCCTTCGCTGAAACTCGACACTTCTGTGTGCCATCCTTTCATCTCGCAATATTTTGTGTACATTCTGAAAAGG
>JBJEKE010000252.1:0-10448 GCA_051878475.1 Muribaculaceae bacterium
TGCTTTATTCAACGCTTGTACAGATTCCGGACGCTGGATGTTTCGCAGCGCAGCATCGAGTGGCATCAGATGATTGGCGCGGATTATTTCGTCGGGCAAAGTCTCATCGATTAACTTTACCGAACTGAGCAGATTCTCGACAAGCTGACGGATATTACGAGAAGTGAACGAACGGTTACGAAGTGTTTCGGTTATGTAATACACACCTTGAAGCCCTTTGACTTCGGCCTCCGGCTTATATACGTCAATTTCGGGATGTGTGAGATTATAGCGTCCGTTAAACATGGCCGGCTTTCCGAAAAGTATATACTCAATGCCGGTGTGATAGTTCTCCTGTATGTATTTCACGCGATTAAACCACACCACCTCAATAGTTCCTGTCCCATCGTTAAACAGTGCGTGAAGACGTCGGCGTGCGCCTTCGCCATGTGCAGTGAATCCGAGGAAACGGCCCTTCAGCTGGATATACGGCATCTCGCCCTGCAGGTTTGCTATCTTGTATATCGAGCTACGGTCGATATACCTGAACGGGAAATAGTACAACAAATCGCGGAACGAATGGATATTGAGCTGTTTGGCCAGCAACTCAGCTCGCTTTGGCCCTACGCCAGAAAGGAATTTTATGTCGATACGGCTTAAATCGCTCATTTATTATCAATATAGTATTGCGCTATAAGCAAGTCAATGGGATGGGTTATCTTGATATTGCTGATTTCGCCGGCATACAGGGCCACCTTGGCTCCGCAAGCCTCGACCACCGAGGCGTCATCGGTGAAATGCTCGGAGAACGGCTGCAAATAAGCCTGGCGAAGAAGCGGAAGACTGAAGGTTTGCGGGGTTTGCACCGCCCGCAACTCACTGCGTGTGAGCGAAATGCTATCGCCGTCGGTTAAAACCCGACGAACGCTGTCAACTACGGGAATCACCGGCACGGCTGCGCCATGGCTTTCTGCCTCTTCAAACGAGCGGCGAATCATGTCGGCGCTCACCAATGGCCGCACTCCATCGTGCACAGCAACAAAACCGTCGGTATCCGACGATATAAGGTTGAGCCCGTTAAAGACCGAATGGAAACGAGTAGCTCCCGCATAGGCTATTGCATCAGGCGATACGAATGAATGACACCGACATAGGTTGTTCCATCGCTCAACCTCTTGCTCAGCCAATACCAGCACTATAGAGATATCGTCAAAAGCACTTCGAAAGGCATCTATGGTGTGCATAAGCACCGGACGACCACACAATTCAATGAATTGCTTTGGCAATGCCGAAGTCATACGGCTTCCCTTTCCACCTGCCACTATTATTGCATATCTGTTCATAGCACAAAATTACGAAACACCCGACAATAAAAAAAGGGGCAATTACCAAAATTGTCCCTTCCTATGGTCTTCAAATAGGTATAACTTTTAAGGTAAAAAAGATTGTTTTAGGTTTATTGCACAAATTTCGGCCCTTTTTATTTGTCATCCAAATAAAAAAATATGTTATAAAATATGTTTTTGGAAAAACGAAAACCAATCAAACAATTCATAATCGTTATTCTTCTGATAATCTGATACTTAGCTATTTGTATACAAAGATTTAATAATGTTAATTTTAGTTATATCACTCAAATTATTAGAAAATCGTTACATAATTGTAATATAAATATCGAGTTTATACTCAATATGAGCCGAATTTGAGTTCATGTCCATCGAATTCGCAATAACTGAAATGACTGATTCCGTCGCCGAGCACCACAAACTGCGAGCCTCTCGCCAAGCGCTCATCGACAACACAATGCAGATGCCCGAACACAAAATAGTCGATTTCACCGGGATACGACTCAGCAAACTCGCGAAGATGCACGAGTTGCCGCTGCACACACGCCACAATATCGGCATTACCGCCATAGCCACTGCGGCTGCTCGACGACCATGCGAAAGCAAACGGCACGGTCCATCGCGGATGCACAGCACTGAACAGTTTCTGCGCCAATCGATTTCGGAACAACGCACGAATAAATCGGAATCCCGCCGATTTATGGCCAACGCCATCGCCATGTTCAAGGAAAAAGCGTTTACCTGACAATTCCACAACACGGCTTCCGTCGACAACCTCTATTCCTATCTCGCGCTGCATATACGAGAACAGCCAAATATCGTGGTTTCCAATGAACCAATACACCTTCACGCCGGCATCAACCAAACGCGCCAAGGCACCAAGAAACCGCACATGTCCCTTGGGCACCACATATCGATATTCATACCAATAATCAAGAATGTCGCCAAGGAGATAGAGGGTTGAAGCATTGTCGCGTATTGATTCGAGCCAAGCTACCACTCGCTTCTCCTGAGCCTTAGGGTCGGCAATATATCGTGCCCCAAGATGCAAATCGGATATGAAATAAACTTTTTTGCGCATGTGGTTTAGTTATAGCAAGCCAAGTTCGAGTTTTGCCTCTTCGCTCATCATATCGGAATTCCATTCCGGTTCAAACACCAGCTGAAGATCTACATTTGCCACGCCCTCTATGCTTTCTATCTTCAGACGGATATCTTCCATAATGAAGTCGGAAGCCGGACAATTGGGTGCAGTAAGAGTCATGTCGATGTGCACTACGGCATCGTCATCAACATCAATTTTGTACACAAGGCCCAGAGAATACACATCAACAGGTATTTCAGGGTCGTAAACTGTTTTCAGTAGTTCAACGGTTTTTTCCGTTATCCGAAGTCGTTCATCGTCATTCATGACACAAAAATAATAAAAAAAGCGTTGACACCACAACAGATGTCAACGCATATGATTGAATTATTCGAAAACGAATCAATTAATAGGCAAACATCGGGTATTCAGCCATGATTGAGTTAACCTTTTCACGAACAGCCTTGATAACTGCATCGTTTTCAGGATTAGAAAGCACTGTGTCAATCATCTCAACTATTTCACCCATAAGTTCCTCCTTGGCACCACGTGTCGTGATGGCGGGAGTGCCCAGACGGATACCAGAGGTTTGGAAAGGAGAACGAGAATCGAACGGAACCATATTCTTGTTGGCAGTAATATCGGATGCCACAAGCACTTTCTCGGCCACCTTACCTGTCAAGTCGGGGAACTTGGTCCGCAAGTCAACGAGAATGCAATGGTTGTCGGTACCACCCGACACAATCTTGTAGCCCTTGTCGACAAGAGCCTGCGCCATCACCTTGGCATTCTTTACCACCTGTGTTTGATACTCCTTGAATTCAGGCTGCAGAGCTTCTCCAAATGCCACTGCCTTGGCAGCAATAACATGCTCAAGCGGGCCACCCTGAACACCCGGGAACACGGCCGAATCGATAAGCGACGACATCTTACGGATTTCACCCTTATTGTTGGTCTTGCCGAAAGGATTGTCGAAATCCTCACCCATCATGATGACACCGCCACGGGGACCGCGTAGAGTCTTGTGAGTGGTTGTGGTAACAATATGGGCATACTTCACAGGGTTGTCGAGCAACCCGGCAGCAATGATGCCGGCAGGATGAGCCATGTCGAACATGAATATGGCACCAACCTCGTCGGCAAGCTTGCGGATGCGGGCATAATCCCATTCGCGAGAATAGGCACTGGCACCGCCGACAATCAATTTCGGACGCTCTCGACGAGCCACTTCCTCCATCTGGTCGTAATCAATAAGATTAGTATCGGCAGTAACATTATATTCAACCGCATTAAACACCAAGCCGGAGAAGTTTACCGGCGAGCCGTGTGAAAGGTGACCACCATGCGACAGATTAAGACCCATGAATGTATCGCCCGGTTTGAGCACCGACATAAACACAGCCATGTTGGCCTGTGCTCCTGAATGAGGCTGCACATTGGCATACTTTGCGCCAAATAGGCGTTTCAATCGGTCGATGGCAAGATTTTCGGCCTCATCCACCACTTCACAACCGCCATAATAGCGATGAGCGGGATAGCCCTCAGCATATTTGTTGGTAAGGCACGAGCCCATTGCGCGCATCACCTGGTCGCTTACAAAGTTCTCAGAGGCAATTAGTTCAATTCCTTTCTTCTGGCGCTGATGTTCGCGCTCGATAATGTCGAAAATCTGATTGTCGTTCTGCATATCAGTGTTGTTTATTGGTTGTTTATTTTAATGGTTTCTTACGCACACTCCAGCCAAAATGGCCAATATAATCGCCCATCTTGTAATACTTTCCGTGGTTATACACCAGCATGCGGGCCTGATCGAGATTGAAAGCACCGGTTGCGGGGTCGATATAGCGGTCATCTGCTATAACATTTACTACGTCGGCTATGAACATATGATGGGTGCCCAGTTCGAGCACTTCGCGCACCTTACATTCAATTGAGAGTGGCGATTGCTCAATATACGGCGACGCCACTTTCTGTCCGGACACAGCAGTAAGCCCCATTGCCTTGAATTTATCGACATCGGCGCCCGACTTAACTCCGCACCAGTCGGTGGCACGCGCAAGGTCCTCGGTGGTGAGATTGATGGTGAATTCGCCGTTGCGCTTTATTATGTCGTAGCTATGGCGGCTTGGGCGTACCGAGATGTAGCACATTGGCGGATCGGTACATATCGTTCCGGTCCAGCTCACGGTAAACACATTATATTCCGATGCCACCTTTCCACAGCTCACAAGCACTGCGGGCAAGGGATAAATCATCGTACCGGGTTTCCAGTTCTGCTTCATTAATAAAGTCGGGTTAGCTTATTTCAGAGTAATGTCGGCTGCCTCTATCTTTTTTCCGCAATAGTGGCATTGCAGAAGCAGATTAGCGCGGTCAAGTACATGAAACCGGGTGGACATCGGCTCGTTGTTGCTAATACACTTAGGGTTGTTGCACTTTACGATGTCGGTGAGTTCATCGGGAAGAGTAACGCAATGCTTGTCGACAATCTCAAAATTTCGGATTACATTGATTTTCACATTTGGTGCAATCACTGCAATGCGGTTGAGTGTCGATTCAGGGAAGAATACATTGGCCACCTTTATGATGCCTTTCTTGCCCATTCGCTTGCTGTCAAGGTTATTTCCGATAGTCACACTGCTTTCGAGACATTGGATGCCAAGCAGATTCACCACTTTAAACAAAGCTTTGGGTGGAATATGGTCGATAACAGTGCCGTTTTCAAGAGCGGCAACGGCAAGTTCTTTCTTATTGCTATTCATAATTAGCTCACTTATCTAGTTTAATGCCTAATACTTTACATATAATAGCCTGACGTGCATACAGGCCGTTCTTTGCTTGCTGGAAATAGTAAGCCTTCGGGTTTTCGTCGCAATCGTAAGCAATTTCGCTTACGCGTGGAAGCGGATGCAGGATGCGCAGGTTGGGCTTGCTGCCACTGAGCATCGAGTTGCGCAGAGTGTAGACATTCTTCACACGCTCATACTCCATAAGGTCGGTGAAGCGTTCGCGCTGCACGCGGGTCATATACAGAATGTCGGTGTTGTTGATAACCTCTTCCGAGAAGTCGTGCGTCTCTACATATTTAATCCCGTGCTCGTTGCAATAGTCCTTGTATTCGTCTGGCATACGAAGTTCGTCGCAAGCCACGAAAACGAATGTCGGATTAAAGAAACGCATTGCCTGGATAAGCGAATGAACGGTACGGCCATACTTAAGGTCGCCAACAAGAGTGATGGTAAGGTTCTCAAGAGTGCCTTGTGTCTTGTAGATTGAATACAGGTCGAGCATTGTCTGCGACGGATGTTGGTTGGCGCCGTCACCGGCATTGACAATGGGCACCGGCGATATTTCCGACGCATACTGGGCTGCACCCTCAAGATAGTGACGCATAATGATACAGTCGGCATAGTTGCTAACCATCATTATAGTGTCCTTCAAAGATTCACCTTTCGATGAACTTGTGGTATTGGCATCAGAGAATCCGATGATTCGGCCACCTAGCCGGTTGACGGCTGTCTCAAAACTCAGACGCGTGCGGGTTGATGGTTCAAAGAACAAAGTGGCAAGCACCCTACCCTCGAGGATTCGCTGATTCGGATTGCTTTCGAAGTACGAGGCATCATCGAGCAACGAAAGTATCTCCTCCTTAGTTAATTCAGAAATTGAAACAAAACTCTTATTTTCCATAATTTGACAGGATTACCTAATCAGAAAAATTTCAGTATGCATTGAACTGTTACAGGGCGTATGAATATGAAAAGAGCCAACCATGACAATGAAAAAGTCAATCAGTCGGCCCAAATATCGACATCAAACAATCTACGCTGATCGTCGGGAAACGAATGCCGGCGATTATCAGACGTATTATTGATATGTGTGATTACGCATTCCATACTTATATTGCAAAGTTACCTTTTTTTTCAATAATCAAAGCCGTAAGCCACAAAATAATTGCAAAAAAATCGTCGGCACTGATTATCGGGCAAGCGAGATGTTGAGCGAGATGCCGAAATTGCTGTTGGTGGTTGGATACGACGATGTGGCCACTATCGGGGTGTTGATTTGATGGTCAAAGAACGCGCCGACGGTAACGAGCTTGCTCATCACATAGTTAGCGGTGAAATTAATCGAGAGGGTGCGCGTTCCGCTGGTTGGCTGGGCCGTGTTGGTTTCGATACGGCGAATGAGCGCACGATTGTTCGACAGAGTAAAGTCGAGATTCATGGTCAAGTCGTTGCTTATGCCTTGTTGCGAACCTCGCATCTTAAGAATGGTGTTGAAATTGGCAATCTTATAACCGCCACCAATGACAAACGATTTTTGCGAAGCCTCCACGAGCTGCCCGGCCGAGGTGTTAAGGGTGAGCGTACGGCTGTCGCGGTATTCGATGTTGGCAGTGACGTTATTGTTCATGGTAACGTTCACACCCAACAGTGGCGAGAACTTTTCTGTTATCGACACCGACGAAATATTGTATGGCGACGACGGAATCGGGCGCTGGGTAAGTTCGTCGAGAATAAAACCACGGTTGTTTCCAATCGACACCCATTGCTGATACGACGTGAACGAGCCCACCGAGTAGGTACACTGATAGGCATGCGTCAGGGTGACGGTCTTGAAGAGTTTCTTCAAAGCCGGTATGCGGATAAGGCCGTCGTAGGTCACACGCCAGTTAGGACGCATTGCCGACAGTCCGGGGAATGGGTCAAGAGTAACCTTCTGCGCATCTTGTCCGGAATATGCAGCCACGAATGCCGGAATAAGCACATCACTGCTCATATTGTTGACAGTTCCTACTGCATCGGGGTCGAAACTCTGGCCGGCATACACTGTATTCTTCAGGAATCCTGTTTCAGGATAAGTGGTTCCGGAATATTGCGAGACAAGGCGACCCGACACGGTTTCGATGTTGCCGAGGAACTTGTCGAAGGTTGAATTTGCATAGCCATCCGCTGCCGAAGAGCCCTTGAATGCCGAAGAGAATGCCCAGTGAGTCTTGGTGTACGAACCGCCGTAGATTGTAGGCATGTCGGCATACATAAACTGTATTTGCGAGGTACGGTTATCAGTACGATTTGATGTAAGGGTTATCTTGAGCCCAGCAATCGGCTCCAGATTCAGTTCAAAATTCATTTCCTGGGTTCGCGATGAAACAGCCGGCGATGTCTGGGTCTCGTCGCACTTGAGCCAACCGCGCTCTTTGGCTTTTTGTATATACGATTCATCCTCAAAGCCAAAAGCGAAGCCCAGGCCAGGCGCCATTGCGTCGTAATGGGAGCTTTGGCCAAAGATGTCGCCAATGGTTGGTTCAAACTGCGGCAGTGTTAGCGACTTGGTGTTGCGCCAACGGAACGAGAAGTTGCGGGGCATCATGGCAAAGCGCAATGTGTACTGTGCCACTTCGTCCCAGAATTTCTTCTCCTCCTTTATCACCTCGGTAATAGTGAATTTGAGGCTTTTCTTGCCACGGGTGAGCACCTCCACGCTATTGTCGTCGACCGGTTTTGTCTTGATGGCAAACGGTTTGCCGTCGGTGGTGGTGGCCACCACTATTATCTTCTTTACATTAAGATTATGCTTAATCACAATCGATGTGTCCTCTTTCAGGGCAAACGTACGGGTGAACTTCTTGGCCTTGGTACGGTGTTCCTCGCGTTTGTTGGCGCTGAAGCGCTGGTTAATCTGGCGGAGATACTTCGACTGGTTGAACAACGTCTCAAAATTCAATTTTGCATCGGCGTTCCATGTGGCTTGGCTGGTAATGGTGTTACCCTCTTCCACTTCGTCGATAACAGCACCCTTATCCCATTTGTATATAGCGTTGTACGATACATTTCCTGTAATAAAACTCAGCACAGGAATTTTGCTGAACGGAGCCTTGTAGCTTGCGGTGAAATTCTGGTTATATGCCCATGGTGTGCCCAGGTTTTTGATGCTCTGCCAAATCGAGTCGCGCCAGTTTTTGTAAAGGTCGGGGAACAGTTTCTTGTTGACAGCGCCTACGGGCTCTTCGATGTGCGCTGTTGTGTTGCTGTTGAACGACATCGAAAGCTGCTTGGTAAAGTTCCATGTAATGTTGAACTGGCGGTCCCAAATAAAGTTCTTGCTCACCGAAACAGGCAACTGCATGTTAACATCAATTTCACTGCGGGTTTGCTGCTCGTAGTAGTAACGTGAAATGTTGGTATAGAATCCAATCGAGTTGGGTAGCCAACGGAAATCCCATTCACGGATAAACTTCAGGTTCTTCGACTTGCTCTTGATGAACTTGAAGGGAGTGAAAGGCTTAAGATATGGCGAATACTGATACTGGAAACTGCCGCGATAGTCGCTCGTGTTCTCGTACGCATTTGTGGGGTCGTTGAAGCGTTGCTTGTTCGATGAGTAGTTAAACGTGAAGTTGGCAGGATCCCAAGGCATCGGGTTCTTGCTCTGGATGTCGAACTTCAATCCCGATATGCTGAAGCTCTCGATAGTGCGCTGTTCGAGGGCATAAGCCTTGATTGAATCGCGTTGGGCATCGTCGGCACATGCATCAAGGGCATCGCTGAGCTCGATATCCTGATCGAGCGGGTTATATTGCGGAGTTACGGTTTCCTTCGACACTGAATAGTATATCGGCGCCTTGAGTTTTACCTTTTCAGGCAAAAGACGGCCAAGGTCGGCCTGGATTGCAAAATTATATTTCTCGAGGTCGTCGGTACGGCGGTTAGTAAGACTTTGATCTACCGAACCGAAGCCTACGGTTTCCTTGTGAGCGCCTACATTGATGGTGGCCATGTCACTTAGCGAAAGATTCAGGTTTCCTTTGGCAGCCCAGCCACCACGCTCATTGAAGTCGGTAACCTTAAGTTCATTAACCCAAACCGTACCGTCGCAGCTTACACTCGATTTGTTTCGCACACCGATAAGAATGACACGCACATCGCTCAATGACGGATTACCCACCACTGTTATCTTGTTGGCCTGATGCTCGGGGTCGTAACCGGTGAAGAGCGTTGTATATGTAACACCGCTGTCGGCACGCTTGGCGGCATTGCGTTCGGTCTTCAGATTAGTGAACACACTTAAATCACAATCAAGCATATTTTCGGCCGGCCACACCAGATACTGGTCAGTAGTGCTGTAGGTGCTGTACTTACCGGCCGGAGTCACCTTCAGCGGTATCTCATATTCATAATAGTTCTGCTTCACATCGCTTCCCAGGCGCACAAACACTGCAAGATCACCGTCTTTCAGCCCATAGGCATTGTCAATCAGGGCCTCAGCGTGGTTAAACATCTGCAGACGCTTATAAAGGCGAAGGTCGAGCTGAGTGTTCTTGTACACAGCACGCGCGTCGCCGGCCTTGAGGTCGGTGAGTTTCAGCGACATAGATTGCTCGTTGAGCTGAGTTACCTGCGCCTGACCCGAATCGATAATTCGGTTAACGCCCGGAGGAAGCACATAGTTAACAGGAAGAGTACCGGAGTTCTCCTCGATATTCACTGCGCTCACATCGAGACGTCCTTCGGCAGGCACGTCGGCGCGTTGGTTCAAGTTATATTCATACGGACGCCATTCACCACGCACAAGTTGGAAATCGGCAAAACGCAGATGAGTGGTCTGACGGAAATTAGTCATGAACATTCTCATGAAGCGAATAGTGGTGAAATCGCTTATCGAGCCCACAATCTTTTCGTATTCCTTCAACGGAATCTTAAACTGATACCAAGTCATCTCCTTCTTGTCGCCGTTGCGCAACGACACGGTTTGTTGCTGGATATCAGTTATGTAGTTTTTACCAACCACCAGGTCCTCGGGACGAATAGACACTTTATACTGGAAGTAGCGCTCATACTCATTGAGAGTGTTATCGTTGTTGATGTCCTCCACATCCGGAGTGCTGCGCGACGACTGGTATCGGCCATCGGTATTGCCGTCTGTCGAGCGAGAGTTGCCCTCGGTGCCATTGTAGTGCTTGTAACGTTCCAGAATCGACAGACGCTGTTCGTCGAAGTCATTGCCACGATAATAATGATAGTCATCACCTGCCG